>QHVP01000664.1 GCA_003222295.1 Acidobacteriota bacterium
TGGACAAGGAGGGCGTCTACCGCATCGATCCCGACGGCACCCTCACGCGCGTCGTGGACAGCCTCACCCGGCCCAACGGCATCCTCGTCACCGCCGACGGGCAGACGCTCTACGTCGCGGACAACGCGAGCCCGGGCGGCGTGGTGACGCTCGTCGCCTTCGATCTCGACGCGCGCGGGGACGCGCAGAGCGGACGCGTGCTCTACGATTTCGGCGGCGGGCGTGGCATCGACGGCATGGCCCTCGACGCCGGTGGGCGGATCTGGGCGACGGCAGGAACGAAGGAGAAAGCGGGCCTCTACGTCTTCGCCCCGGATGCCCGGCGCGCACAGGCCATCCTCGTCACCGTCATCCCCATGCCGGAGGATCCGACCAACTGCACGTTCGGCGGCTTGCGGCGCGACATCCTCTATGTCACGACCACCTCCTCGCTCTACCGCATCCGCACGGGAGTGCGGGGCCAGGGAAGCCCGCCCGGGAAATAGGTGATCGCCTCCTCCTGCCGACGGGCCGCCACGCTGGTCCTCGCGCTGGCCGCCTGCGCGCGCCCCGCCAGCAGCCAGGCCGTCGCGCAGCCTTCCCACGCCACCGTGTTCATACGGATGTTCGGCATCGTGCGCGCGGAGTACCAGCGCGCCTGGAAGGAGACGATCGAATCGCCGGAGATCGAGGTCGCGACGGGCAGCGGGTTCGTCGTCTCTCCGGCGGGATACGTGATCACGAACCACCACGTGGTCAGCGGCGAGGACGTCATGGTGGAGCGCCACGGCGTCCCCGTACGCGTCCGCGTCGAGGTCAAGCGGATCGAGGTCGCCTTTCCCTCCGACGGCACACGGCTCGAGGCGCGCGTGGAGGCGAGCGATCCCGACCTCGACATCGCGATCCTGTCCGTGAGCGGCTCGGACCTGCCCTTCGCGGCCCTCGGCGATTCGGATGCTCTGTCCGCGGGGCAGGCCGTGAAGGCGATCGGTTTCCCTTTCGGGCGGGCGGTGGAGGTCGGAGAGCCGGTGACTGCCGATACGCTGCCGCAGCCGACGATCAGCCGGGGGACGATCGGCGCCCTCCGCGCCGGGAGCGAGGGCGACGCGCGCTACATCCAGACCGACGCGCCCATCTATCCGGGCAGCAGCGGAGGGCCGATGCTGGACGAGCACGGGCGCGTGATCGGCGTCGTCCGCATGCGGCTGGAGCAGCGCGCGACGGTGGGGCCGGGGTTTGGGATCCCCATCAATCGGGTGAAGGATTTCCTGGAGGCCAACAGCCTCGAGCGGGTGTTCCCCGCTCCCCGCCTGCGCCTGGGGGCGCTGCAGTCCTTCGACTGGAAGCGGATCCGCTTCCGCGCTCCGGACACGTTCGACGATTCCTCGCCGTCGCGCCTGCGCCTGGAGTGGGCTCCGCCCCAGGAGGTGTCGCTCGTCGTCCAGCGCCTGGCCAGCCCGCTTGCCCTCTCGGACTTCGAAAGCAGGCTTCGGGCGGGACCGGACTTCCTGGGGCTGGGCCGGATCTCCGGCGCCGACAGCCACGAGGGCCGGATCGGAGGACGTCCGGCCCTCATCGGCGTGGGTTACGCCGATACGAGCACGAACCTGCCCCCCGAGATCAGCTACGTGATCCTCGACGTCGGCAAGGAGAAGGTCGTGGCCGCGTACGCGGGGTCCCCGGACCAGGTCGCGTTCAATCGCTCGGTCCTCGACCGCTGGCTGGCGAGCCTCGAGGCGGACGCCCTGCTCACGGCGGAAGTGCGGGCGCCGCTGCCGACGGCCCTGGAGCGCGTCGCGCTCGGGTCCGCGCCCGTCATGATGATGCCGCCGGGATGGTCTCGCGAGCCGGCCGCGCCCTCTCCCTGCCGAGGCCTTCCCTCGCCGGAGGCCGTGCTGCAGGCCTCACCCGAGGGGGACTTCACCGTTTCGTTGCGGGCGGCGTGGTGGCCGGCTTCCCGCGGGCAGAGTCCCGAGCAAGCCCTGGCCGCCTGCGGATTGCCGCGCGATGCGGAACGACCGGCGACGTATGCGCTGCGCTCGGCGCGCCTGGGCGTGACCTACGCGATCGAGGGCGTGTTCGTCGCCGCCGGCGAAGGGCTGCTGCAGCTCGAGATGATGGCGCCGGTGGCCAAGGAGCCCTACGTGCGCGACCTCTTCGCGGCGTGGACCCGCGCCGTCGCGGGCTATGCGACGGCGAATTCGCCCGCGGGGTGTCGCGCCGCCGCGAGCACCGCGGCATCGAGCCGCGCCTCCAGGAGACGGCGCATCTCCTCGGAAGGGATCGCGCCCGACGTCGTCTTCAGGAAGAACCGGTCGAAGGCCTCGCCGTCGCGCGTGGAGATGAGCATCTCGCGCGGCGAGAGGTCGAGGCCGGCCAGCGCGTGCAGCAGGCTGCCCAGGAAGCCGAGCCGGTCCGGGCCGCGCACCTCGAGGTACAGCGACGGTCCCACGTCGGGCCCGCCGTCCAGCGCATAGGCGGACAGGACGATCGGCCCGCCGTCGCGCACGGCGGGCGGTCGTGAGGCCAGGAAGAGGAAATCGAGAGAGGAGGGCGCGGGTGAGGCCGTGCCCGGCGAGAGGACGAAGTCCGCGATCCAGCGGCCGGCGCCATCCTGCCGCGCGAACCCACGCAGGATACTGATGCCGGCGTCCGCGAGCCCGAGCGAGAACGCGTCCGCCCAGAACGGGCCCAGCGTTCCCCAGATGCGCACCGACCAGTGCGCCTGCGTCAGGTGCGTGACCGCGAAGCCCGGCGCGTCGCCGGGGGCGAAGGGGAGGAGATCCGTGCGGTGCTCGAAGGCGGACATGCGACCGTGGTACTGCAATGGGCGTTCCGCGCGGCCGGCGCGCCGTCC
>QHVP01000132.1:0-15613 GCA_003222295.1 Acidobacteriota bacterium
CACCTGCGCCGCGTCGTCCGTCTCAGTCCGTCCCTCACGCCCGCCTACGTGCAGCTCGGGGCCGCCCTGCGCGAATGGGGCGACGTCGACGGCGCCGTGGCCACGCTGAAGAAAGCGGTCGAGCTGGATCCCGCCTCCGCGGAAGCGCGCAACACGCTCGGTCTCGCGCTCATGGAAAAGGGAGAAGCGGAGGCCGCCATCGCGGCCTTCCAGGAGGTGCTGGCCCGGGAGCCCGGCCACGCCACCGCCCGCCACAACCTCGGCAGCGCGCTCATGCAGAAGGGCGACCTGGAGGGCGCGATCGAGGTCTATCGCGCGCTCACCTCCTCCGAGGCCCGCAGCGCGGAGGCCTTCTACAACCTGGGTGTCGCCCTCAAGCAGAAGGACGACTTCGCGGGGGCAGAGGCCGCGCTGCGGCGCGCCATCGAGCTGGATCCGCAGGCGCAGCTCCCGGAGGCGCCCTACACGCTCGGGGTCGTGCTGTGGCAGACGGGACGGGCCGATGACGCGGTGGCCGCCTTCAAGGGCGCCCTGGCCGCGCGACCCGACTACGCGGAGGCGCACTACATGCTGGGCACGGTGCTGAAGCAGCAGGGCAGGGAGGACGACGCGCTCGCGCAGTTCCGCGAGACGGTGCGCCTGCAGCCGCGGTCGGCGGAGGCGCACCTCAGCATCGGCCAGATGCTGCGCCAGCGCGGCGACGCCGCGGGGGCGGCCGCGGCCTTCGCGGAAGCGGACCGCCTCCGCAAGCGGAAGGGCGACGACCAGGCGGCGACGTTCGCGGTGAGCGCGGGCCTCAAGAAGCTGGCGGCGAAGGACCTCGCGGGTGCGATCGCGAGCTTCCGCGAGGCGGTGCGCCTCGCTCCGGAGCAGGCGCAAGCGCAGTACCAGCTCGGCCTGGCGTTGCAGAAGGCGGGGGCCCTCGCGGAGGCGCGGTCGCACCTCGCCGCCGCGCGCCGGCTGGCGCCCTACCTGGCGGCGGCCGAGCCTCGCGACTGAAGCCGCGGCATGAGACGGATGTCCGCCGCGCGCGGGCGCGCCTTCCTCAGGCCGGCCAGGAGATCCAGGAACGCGGCGTTGGTCCACCCGAACCCGATCTGGTTCGCGGCGTAGCCGAACTTGATCCCGGCTTCCACGTCGGACTCGCGGCGCTGCACGTCGTACTTTTCGACGATGGTGCCGTGCTCCTCGAACTCCTTGGCCACGAGAGCGAGGAACTTCTTCGAGATGCGATCGGCGTCGGCGTCGAATCCGCACCGCCGCAGGCCGTCGAGCCCCATCATCTGCAGCGGGGCCCAGCCGTAGGGGGCGTCCCACTGCTGGCCAGTCACCCGCGTGCTCGTGAGCAGCCCGCCCGGCGCCTCGAACAGGGTGAGGTTGTCGCGCACGCGTTGGGCCTGGGCCTTGGAGGCGAGTCCGGCCCACAGCGGATAGAACGTGGTGGCGAACTCGTACTTCCGGCGGCTCTTCGTCTCGAAGTTGTAGTCGAGATAGAGCCCGGACGCCTCGTCCCACAGGTAGCGATCGACGGCGGCGTGACGCGCCTGCGCCCGGCGGCGCCATTCCCGCGCGGCGTCCGCGCCGCCCAGCGTGTCCTCGATCTCGGCCGCGTCCGTCTCCATCCGGTAGAGGAGCGCGTTCAGGCAGACGGGCGCGTAATGGGTGATGTCGACGCTGAACAGCCCGAAGCGGTTCGAGGGATCGAAGCCCGACTCGCGCATCGAGCGATCGCCCTTGTAGAAGAGGGGCGTGAGGCGATCGTTCTTGCGGTCGTAGTAACGGTCGAGGTCGTAGTCGCCCTTCGCGGCCTCGGCATGGTCGCGGTAGTACTCGCGGATCCGGTCGTAGTGCGTGCGGCCCTGCGCGTCCTTCTCGTCGCTGAGGACCTCCGGCGCCGGCCCCTCGCCGGAGTCGTAGTAGCGCGAGAGTCCGGTCTCCGCAACCAGGTGCGGCTCCGTGGTCCAGAACCGGTAGTAGGCGTCGATGGCAGGACGGGTCCGGCGCAGCCATTCCTTGTCGCGGGTGCGCTCGTACACGCCCAGGATCATGCGGGTGAGGAACGGCGGCTGCGAGCGCGTCATGTAGTACGTGCGGTTCGCGTTCAGGATGGTGCCGTAGTGCGCGATCTCGTAGAGGAAGTTCTCGACCATGTCACGCGCCCGCTCCGTCTCGCCGTCCGCGAGCAGCCCGACCTGGATGAAATAGCTGTCCCAACCGTACATCTCGTTGAAGCGGCCGCCGGGAACGACGTAGGGGCGCGGCAGGTACAGCTCGATGCGCGCGAGGTCCTCCGGCGCCATCGTGGTCTTGAGCACGGCCTCCACGGCGGCGCGGTCTTCGTCCGCGGGAAGGTACACCGGCCAGCCCTGGCCCGGGGCACGCGGGAACTTCGGGTCGGGGGCGGCCTTCGCGAGGTCCCGGGTCGACCGCGTGAGCGTCGTCCAGCCCTTCTTGATGTACGCGCGCACGGCGGCCACGCGTGCGGGCGACAGCGTCTCCGCAGGGGGCGGGGGAGCGGCGGCGGCGGTGACGGCGATGGAAAGGCCGGACGCGATCAGGGCGCGGCGAAGGCTCGGGGCCATGGGTTCTCCCTTTTACGAGCGCATTGTGCATCGGCCGCGGGAGAATGGGGCGTGCGCATCCTCGAGATCAGGGAGACGACGAGCCCCATCGCGTCGAAGGTCCGGAACGCGTACATCGACTTCGGCCGGATGACGACCAGCCTCGTCGCCGTCGTCACGGACGTGGTCCGCGACGGCCGGCGCGTCGTCGGCTACGGGTTCAACTCGAACGGCCGCTACGGCCAGGGCGGGCTCATCCGCGACCGCTTCGCGCCGCGCCTGCTCGAGGCGGATCCGCAGAGCCTGCGCGACGCCACCGGCGAGAACCTGGACCCCGACCGCATCTGGGCCATCATGATGCGCAACGAGAAGCCGGGCGGGCACGGCGAGCGCGCGGTCGCGGTGGGGACCATCGACATGGGCCACGGGCGCGCCGCCGATCCGCGCGTCTTCGTGTACGCGGCTGGCGGCTACTACGCGCCGGACAAGGGGATCGACGTCCTGCGCGCGGAGATGCGCAGTTACGTCGATCGCGGCTACACCGTGGTGAAGATGAAGATCGGTGGCGCCCCGCCGGCGGAGGACCAGCGGCGCATCGAAGCCGTCCTGACCGAGATCGGCGGCGCCGCGCGCCTCTGCGTGGACGCGAACGGCCGCCTCGACCTTCCGGCCGCGATCTCGTATGCGCGCATGCTGCGGGAGTACCCGCTCTTCTGGTTCGAGGAGGCGGGCGATCCCCTCGATTACGCGTTGCAGGCGGCGCTGGCCGCGGAGTATCCGGGGCCGATGGCCACGGGGGAGAACCTCTTCAGCCACCAGGACGCGCGCAACCTGCTGCGCTACGGCGGACTGCGTCCCGATCGCGACTGGCTGCAGTTCGACTGCGCGCTCTCCTACGGCCTGTGCGAGTACCAGCGCACGCTCGCGGTGCTCGAGACGGAAGGCTGGTCGCGGGCCCGCTGCATTCCGCACGGCGGGCACCAGATGTCGCTCCACATCGCGGCCGGCCTCGGCCTGGGCGGCAACGAGGATTACCCCGACCTGTTCCAGCCCTACGGCGGGTTCCCGGACGCGGTGCGCGTCGAAGACGGCTACGTCGCCCTGCCCGAGCAGGCGGGCCTCGGCTTCGAGGGCAAGGCCGAGCTGATCCGGCGCCTGCACGCGCTGGCCGAGTAGCCCGGCGCGGATCGCCGCCGCCGCCCTATTCGTGGACGGTGTCGTTCTCGCGCCGTACGGCCAGGATGCGGTGATCGGCGGCGGAGCGGGCGATGACGAACAGCACTCCGCACGACGGCGGCGAGGCGACAGGCGACGAAGGCCAGACGAGCATCGCGCACGGGCTCATTCTATGCGATGGGTTCGTGCTCTCGCGGCGGCGATCAGGCTGAGTCCGCCGACGAGCGTCCGTATCTCCTGCCGCAGCACCTCGACGGCGGCGCGTTGGTCGGGCGGCATCTCCGGCGCGGTGGCCAGATACTCCCCGCAGGCGAGGATCGCGTTGGCGGCCTGACCCAGGCGATCGATTTCCACCACCGGCGGCTTGGGCGCCGCGGCCGGCTCGTCGTCCTTCATGACGTGCGAACCGCTGCGATACATGCGGCTGGTGTCGTAGGGGGCGGCGTTCGTGCTCATCATCGTTCTCCAGTCGCCAGGTCTGGAATCCAACGGCCGTGCCGCTCCCCACGGCCCGGCGATGGGCTCGTGCAACTGCCGATTGGCCCATGACATGAAGGGCGTCGACGCGCCTCCCGGTCATGGGCCACGCCGTCTTCACCGCGGAGTTCGGGCGCAATTCATCCCGATCCGGCCGGGACTGTTTCCCGGTCCCCTTGACGGCTTCGGGCGCGCACGCGACGATGCCCGGACCAGATGAAGAAGGCCCTCGCCGCCGGTTTCGCCGCTCTCGCCTCCTTGTTGTTGCTCGCGGTTCACCACTCCGCGCGCCTTGCGGAGCCGGCGCCGGCCTCCGTCTCTCGAGCGGCGCCGCGGCCCGCGGACACGGCGCCGCGGACCAACGATCGCCGCGAGGCGCCGCCCGCGATCGCGCTGGGCGATCCCGAGCTCGAACGACAAGTCGCCATCGTCATCGAGAGCATGGACCGGACGGGGAGGCCCCCGGCGGGCGTCGCCCAGGGTGGGCGGCGCAGCGGCCGGCGCGGCGTCTTCGAGAACGCGGAAGGCCGCCTACCCGTGCAGCCGGGCGGCTACTACACGGAGACCGACGTGTGGCCTCGCGCCGAGGGCGGCCGGGGCGCGCGCCGGCTCATCTTCGGCCGGGGACGCGAGGTGTACTACACCGCGGACCACTATCGGACGTTCATGAGGATCCGGTGACCGGCTTCGTCGACCTCCGGCCGCTCCTGCCGCGGCTCCGCGGCCATCGCGTTCACGTCGTCGGCGCGGCGGAGGAGCCGGCGCTGCGCGCGGCGTTGAGCGCGGCGGGCTTCGAAGTCGTCACCCTGGTGGGCACGGCCATCACGAACGAGAGCACCCTCTTCGCGGAGATGGCGCGCGCCTTCGCCTTTCCGGACTACTTCGGCCACAACTGGGCGGCCCTGGCCGACTGCCTGCGCGACCTGCGCGGCCGCGACAACCCCCGGCTCGCGCTCCTCTGGGTCAGTGCGGACGCGAGCCTGGCCGCGGATCTGCAGACGTTCCTGGACGCCGTCCTCGTCCTGGACGAGGTGGCCGCGGAGCTCGGCGATGACGACGAGTTCGGGAAGGCCCACCAGCTCGTGGTGTGCCTCCTGGGCGCCGGCGCCGGGTTCCCGTCCTCCGCCTGAGACCCGTCAGCTCACCGTCTCCGCGACCCGGACACGGTCGCGGCCGCCGGCCTTGGCCCGATAGAGAGCGGCGTCCGCGGCCTTGAGCAGCGCTTCCGCCACCGTCCCGTGATCCGGGAACACGGCCACGCCCACCGAGATCGTGATGTTGCCCAGGGGTTGATGCCCGTACTCCACGCGCAGGCGCGAGGCCCCCTCGCGCAGGAGCATGGCACGCTCCTCGGTATCGTCGGCGGAGGCGTCGAGCAGGATCAGCGCGAACTCCTCCCCCCCGTAGCGGCAGGCGATGTCCTCGGCGCGGGTCTCCCGTTGCAGGAGCGCGCCCATCTCGCGCAGGAGCGCATCGCCGGCGGCATGGCCGAAGGTGTCGTTGAAGCGCTTGAAGTGGTCGATGTCGATCATGATCACGCCCATGGGCGTGCGCCGCCGCTTCGCCCGTCGCAGCTCGCGGTCCAGCGACTCCTGCATGTACCGCCGGTTGAACAGCCCGGTCAAGGGGTCGCGGATGGCCTGGTCGCGCAGGCTCTCCTGAAGGCGCAGGTTCGAGAGGGCGAGCGCGACCTGATCGGCCACGGTGAAGGCGAGCTGGCGGCGGGCCAGGGCGTGGTGGGGCCCGAGCGCGCTCTCCGGCTTGGCCTCGCGCGGCCCCTCGATCAGATGAAGGACGCCGAGCGCCGTCGTCTGCGCCATGAGCGGCACGCAGACGTACGCCGCGGGCGGGGGCGTGCCGACGTGCCGGCACACGAGGCGGGCCTCGGGTCCCTCCACGACGTGGGGCCGTCCCCGTCGCAGCGCCCAGCAGTCGTCCGGCGTGAAGACCTCCTCCGCCGGGGGCGGCGTTCCCCAGGCGGCCACGCATTCGAGGAGGTTATGGCCCTCGCTGAGCATGCACAGCGCACCTGGCTCGTCGGGGAACAGCGAGCCTCCGTACTGCGCGAGCACGGCGTAGGCCTCCTGCACGGAATGGCAGGCCTGCAGGTGGTCGCCGACCTCGCTGAGGAGCCGCATGTCCTGCGCCCGCTGCTGCAGCTCCTCCACCCAGTCCACCAGGCGCTCGTTGGCATCCTTGAGCTCGGCCGTGCGCGCTTCCACCCGCTTCTGCAGCTCGTCGCGCGTCCCGCGCAGCGCTTCCTCGGCTTGCCGGCGCTCCGTGATGTCTCGCAGGAACGTCGTGTAGAGAGGCTCGCCCTCCCCCTCGATCGGGGTCACCGAGACCTCGACCGGGAACTCCGTCCCGTCCGCGCGCATCGCCACCCGCTCGACGCGCCGGCGCAGGGCGCCCGCTTCGCCGCGCAGGAGGGCCCGGTCCAGGGCCGCCTCGGCGCGGCCGCGCAGCCGCGGCGGCACGATGAGCTCGTCGACGCGCCGCCCCACCGCCTGTTGCCGGCGGTATCCGAACGTCTTCTCGGCCGCGGGGTTGAACTCGACGACGTGGCCCGCCGCGTCCATCGTGATCACGCAGTCGAGGGCGCCTTCCAGGATCGCGCCTTTGCGGGCCTCGCTCTTGCGCAGGTCTTCGGTGGCCCGGTCCATCTCCACCTGGCGCTTCTCGAGCGTCTCCGCCATCTCGTCGAACTCGCGCGCGAGCTGGCCCAGCGCGCCGGGCTCTCCGGCCATGCCGGTGCGGATGGCGAGGTCCCCGGCGGCGAGGCCCGTGGTCGCGGCCAGGAGCGCCTTCACGCGGCGCACGATGAAGAGGTCGCCCGCCGACCAGGCGGCGAACACGCTGAGCAGTCCGGCGATGCCGACGGCGGCCAGCATGCGCATGAGGCGCCGGTTCGCCTCCGCATAGGCTTCGGCGGGGGATACCCCGACCGCGACGTAAAGCTCCGCCTCGTCCGACCGGGTGGCCAGCGGCGCGAAGGCAAAGAGGCGCTCCACGCCATCGGGGCCGACGCCCTCGGATGTCCCCTCGCCTCGCGTCCGCAGGATGGTCTGCACGATCGGCGCGCGGGAGACTTCGCCGAGGCCGCGCCGGGCGGGGGGCTGGCGCGCGAGCAGCGTCCCCTTTCCGTCCACCAGCAGGAGGACCGCCCCCGACGGGAGCTTGGCCGTCTCCGCGAAATCCTGGAGCCAGGCGAGGTCGAGGAGCGCGTACACCACGCCGCGCACCGCGCTAAGCTCGCCGAAGACGGGATAGCCGAAGGCGAGGGTGGGCCGCGGCGGGATCCCGGCCGCCTCGATCTCGCCGACCGCGAAGGAGCGGGTGCTGAGGACCTGCCGGAAGAATGGCCCTGGACGCGCCTCTCCGGTTCCGAGGGGAGGGAGGCTGCTGCAGATCCGCTGCCCCTGCACGCTCAGGAGGCCGATGTCCGCGTAGATCGGATGCTGGTGGATCAGGCGAGCGAGGAGCGCGTCGCAGGCGCTGCCCGCGCCCTGGCGGATCTCGGGCAGCTGGGTGAGCGTGGCCAGGAAATGTCCGGTCAGCTCGACCAGCCGCTCGTGGTTGGCGGAGGCCAATCGCGTGAGCAGAAGGGTGTCGTCCCGGACCCGGGCGCCCGCGGCGCGGCGCTCCTCGATCCCCGCGTGTACCGCGAGGCCGAGCGCCGGTAGCACGGCCACCAGGACCAGGAGGACGAGCCGCGCGCGGAGACCGGAGAAGGGGAGGCCCGCCATCACGCCCTCCTTCGACTCTAAACCGGCCGGGCGGGCGTGGGGGCGCCACGCCGTAAAGTCTTGACAGGCGGAACCAGACAGGAATGATTACTGTGTGACTGACCGACGCGGTTCTCATCAACTCGGTCATTTCGACCAGCGCACCGTGCGGCTGGGCAAGGAGCACGACCGGAGATGAGCGCCCTCAAAGGGAGCAAGACCCACGAGAATCTGAAGCACGCCTTCGGCACCGAGAGCCAGGCCAACCGCCGCTATCTCTACTTCGCGCGCGCGGCCGACATCGAGGGCTATCCGGAGATCGGTGGCCTCTTCCGCGACACCTCGGAGGCGGAGACGGGCCATGCCTTCGGCCACATGGACTTCCTGAAGTCGGTCGGCGATCCCGCCACCGACGTGGCCTTCGGCAACACCCGGCAGAACCTGCAGTCCGCCATCGAGGGCGAGACCTACGAGTACACGCAGATGTACCCGGGCATGGCCCGGACCGCCCGCGAAGAGGGGTTCCCCGAGATCGCGGAGTGGTTCGAGACCCTGGCCAAGGCCGAGCGCAGCCATGCCGGGCGCTTCACCAAGGGCCTCGACGGCCTGAAGGAGCTCTAGGCCTGGTCTTCAACCCGTCCGATCCCGCCTTCCTGGACGGCGCCGCCGTCCTGAAGGAGCTCGCGCGCGTCACCGAGGTCTGCGACGGATGTCGTCGCTGCCATCGCCTGTGCTCGAGCTTCGACTTCATGCTCGGCCGGGTCGACACGCACGAAGGCGACATCGCGAAGGTCACGAGCGCGGATTACCGGCGGATCGTCGACCTCTGCTGGCAGTGCAAGCTGTGCTTCAACCACTGCCCCTACACGCCTCCGCACCGCTTCGACATCGACTTCCCGCGGCTGATGCTGCGGGCCAAGGCGGCACGGGCCGCGGCGGAAGGCGTGAGCTGGCCGGACCGGTGGCTGGGGAGCACGGACGCGCTGGGCACGCTGGCGTCGGCCACGGCCCCCCTCGCCAACTGGGCCAACTCCTCCGCGGTGGGGCGGGCGCTCCTCGAGAAGGCGTTCGGGATCGAGCGGCACCGCCGGCTGCCGAAGTTCCACCACAAGACGTTCAACCGCTGGTTCCGCGAGCGCGGCCGCCGCGTGGCCGAGGGGCACAAGGTCGCGTTCTTCACGACCTGCGTCGTCAACTACAACGAGCCGCAGGTCGGACGCGACGCGGTCTCCGTCCTCGAGAAGAACGGCTGCGCCGTGTCCTGCCCCGAAGGGCAGCTCTGCTGCGGGATGCCGTACCTCGACGGCGGGGACCTGGACGCGGCGCGCGCGAACGCACGCCGCAACGTCGACGCGCTGCTGCCCCTCGTGAAGGCGGGCGCGGACGTGGTGGTCACGCAGCCGACGTGCTCCTATGTCCTCAAGAAGGAGTACCCGCTGCTGGTGCCGGGTGAAGCGGCGGAGGCGGTGGCGGCGAAGACGTTCGACACCTTCGAGTTCCTGGTGCGCCGCCACCGGGAAGGGCACTTCTCGACCGACTTCAAGGGCCGCTCGCCCGGCACGGTGGCCTATCAGGCCCCCTGCCACCTGCGCGCGCAGAACATGGGCTACAAGACGCGCGACGTGCTGCAGCTCATACCGGGCACGAAGGTCACGGTGGTCGAGCGCTGCACGGCCATGGACGGGACGTGGGGGATGAAGAAGGAGTTCTATCCGATCAGCCTGCAGTTCGCGCGCAAGGCCGCGCAGGAGATGGAGGCCGTCCAGCCCGACACCTACGCCACCGATTGCTCGCTGGCCGCCCTCCAGATCGAGGACGTGCGCGGCGCCCGGCCCGCCCACCCGGTGAGCCTGCTGCGCGAAGCCTACGGCCTGGCCGAAGAGCGCTAGGACTCCATGCGCAAGGTGGAGCGCAGCGAGGTCCAGGACCTCGTCGCCTACGAGAAGGCCCGCGAGGCCATGCGCGCGCGCGTGATCGGGGTCAAGAAGCATCGTCGCGTCGCGTTGGGGCCGAACCTGACCCTCCTCTTCGAGAACCGCGACACCGTCCTCTTCCAGATCCAGGAGATGGTCCGCACGGAGCGGATCGTCGACGAGGCCAGGATCCAGGAGGAGGTCGACGTCTACAACGCGGTCTTGCCCGACCGCGGAGAGCTCTCGGCCACCCTCTTCATCGAGATCCCGGAGCTGGTGCGGATGACGCAGGAGAAGGTGCGCGAGACGGTGAACCGGTTCCAGGGACTCGACCGGGACAGCCTCTGGCTGGTGGTGGACGGGCTGCGCATCCCCGCGCGCTTCGAGTCCGGCCACGGCAAGGAAGAGAAGATGGCGGCCGTGCACTACGTGCGGTTCGCCCTGCCGGAGGCGGCACGTGGCGCGCTGGCCGCCTCCGCCGCGGACGTCCGCGTGGTGGTCGAGCATCCCCATTACCGCGCGGACGCCGATTTGACCGCGGAGACGCGACGGGCCCTGCGGGAAGACCTGGCGGACTGAGCCGTCGCGCGCGGGGCCGGCCAGTATAATCGAGCGGCATGACCGCGCGGACCGCGCCTCTTTGATGGAGTCGTCGCGCTCGCTGGCCCTCGTGGCCAGCATGGGCCGCCGGCTCTTCGACCGGTTCAAGGAGACCGTCCTCGCCGTGCAGGACTACGTCCTGCTCGCCGCGCGCGGCCTGGCCGCTCTCTTCACCCCGCCGCGCTACCCGCGTGAGATGGTCGCCCAGATGGACTCCCTGGGCGTGGGCTCCCTCTCCATCGTCGTCCTCACCGGCATGTTCACGGGCATGGTGCTCACCCTGCAGTCCGCGGCCAGCCTCGACGCCTTCGGAGCGCGGCCCTACGTCGGCCGCCTGGTCTGCGTGTCGATGGTGCGGGAGCTCGGGCCGGTGCTCACCGCGCTGATGGTGACCGGCCGCGTCGGCTCCGGCATGGCCGCGGAGCTGGGCTCGATGGTGGTGACGCAGCAGATCGACGCCCTGCGCGTGCTGGGGTCCGATCCGATCCGCAAGCTGGTTGCGCCCCGGCTGCTGGCCGGCATCGTCATGGTGCCGCTCCTGACCATCATCTCCGACACCCTGGGCATCTTCGGCGGCAGCCTGATCGGCATCTTCAACCTCAAGCTGTCCTGGGAGTTCTTCTGGCGGTCGGTCGGCAACGCGCTCACCATCAACGACCTCGTGATGGGGCTGGCCAAGCCGGTGATGTTCGGGTTCATACTCAGCTCGGTGGGCTGCCACATGGGGCTCCGGACCACGGGGGGCACGCAGGGTGTCGGCCTGGCCACGACGCGCTCGGTCGTCGTGGCCTCCGTGCTCATCCTCGCCTCCGACTTCTTCATGACCAAGCTCCTCCTCCTCCTGTTCCCGGTGACCTAGGAAGCGAATGGCCAAGCGCCGCGACGAGGGGGAAGACGGCGAGGGAGAGAGCGTCCTCGACGAGGGTCAGGCGGAGGCGGCCGCGCGGGACGTGGACGAGCCCGTCATCTCGTTCCGCGACGTGCACGTGGCCTACGACCGGCCGATCCTGAAGGGCGTGAGCTTCACCCTCTCGCCGGGCACGACCAAGATCGTCCTCGGGGGCTCGGGCTCGGGGAAGACGACGATCCTGCGCATCATGCTGGGGCTGCTCAAGGCCGACGCCGGCTCGGTGGTCGTCGACGGCACGGAGGTGACCGCCCTGAGCGAAGAGGAGATGCGCGACGTGCGCCTCAAGATCGGGAT
Organism: Acidobacteriota bacterium; assembly: GCA_003222295.1. Lineage (GTDB taxonomy): Bacteria > Acidobacteriota > Vicinamibacteria > Fen-336 > Fen-336 > AA29. The sequence continues at coordinate 11,657 of QHVP01000132.1, forward strand.
GGTCTTCCAGGAAGGCGCCCTCTTCGACTCGCTGACCGTCGGCGAGAACGTGGGTTACCGGCTGATCGAGGAAGGCAAGCTGGACGAAGCGGAGATCGAGGCGCGGGTGCGGGAGATGCTGGGTTTCGTCGGCCTGGCCACGCACTTCGACAAGATGCCCTCCGACCTCTCGGGTGGGCAGAAACGCCGGGTGGCCTTTGCGCGGGCGCTCGTGGCGCGCCCGCAGATCATGTTCTATGACGAGCCGACCACGGGCCTCGATCCCATCACCGCGACCACCATCACGGACCTCATCTGCAAGGTGAGGGACCTCGACGGCGTCAGCTCGATCCTCGTCACCCACCAGCTTCGGGACGCCTACAACGTCGCCCGCACGTTCATGATCAAGAAGGACGACGAGTACGTCACGAGCGTGGTCGAGGACGTCTCGACGGTGGAAGGCACGGAGTTCATGATGCTGCGCGAGGGGACGGTCGTATTCGAAGGCTCTCCCCACGAGCTGCAGACGTCGGCCGATCCGTATATCCGGGAGTTCTTGTCTTGACGGTGGGCTGAGAGGGCACGTAGAGCACGGCGGCGCCGCAAAGCGGCGGCGACGTGCGAGGGGGGTTTCAGGGGGGGTCGCGAGCGCCCGTCGTGGGTGAAGCGCGAGTGCCCCCCCTGACTTAATAAGCGAGGCTTTATGGCCGACAAGAAGGCTCTGACCTGGACCGAGCTGCGGGTAGGGGTGGTGGTCATCGTCAGCCTGTTCGTCCTCGCCGGCACCATCCTGTACATCGGGTCCGGAGGGGGCTCGCCCTGGGCCCGGAAGTACACGCTCAAGGCCACCATGAAGGACGTCAACGGGCTCAAGCCCGGCGCGCCCGTCCGGGTCGGCGGCGTCGAGGTGGGCACGGTGACGAAGGTCGAGTTCGCCAAGGGGAGCGGAGAGGTCGAGGTCGACATGCGCCTCGACGGCCGCGTGCAGGACCGGGTCACGGACAAGAGCCAGGCCTCGCTCGGCGCGCTCGGCCTGCTCGGCGAGAAGGCGGTCGACATCACCGCCGCCCCCGAGGGCACGCCCATCGGAGACAACGGATGGGTCAAAGCCGACAAGGAGGACGCTTTCAAGGGCCTGATGGCGGACACGTCGGAGTCCACGGCCCATATTCGGAAGATCCTCGCCCGCATGGACGCCGGAGAGGGCCTCATCGGGAAGGCGCTGCGCGACGAGGAGCTCTACGACCGGATGACCGACGTGGCCACGCGCCTGCAGGGAGCGCTGGGCAAGCTCGAATCGGATCGCGGCCCGCTGGGCCGGATGATGAACGACCAGGAGATGTCACGAAACCTCGCGAAGTCCGCGGCCGGGCTGGAGGCGGTCATCGCCCGCGTCGAGTCGGGACAGGGCCCGCTGGGCGCGCTGTCCAAGGTCGAGAAGCTCGTGGCCGACCTCAAGGGCGTGACCAGCAGCCTCAATGCGGTCGCGTCCAAGCTCCAGCAGGGCGAGGGATCGCTGGGCAAGATGCTCTCGGACGACACGATGTACAACCGCCTCGACACGCTCACGGCGCGGCTGGACAGCCTGGCCACGCGCATGGAGAAGGGCGAAGGGACCCTGGCCAAGCTGATGAACGATCCCGACTTCTACGACAATCTCAACGGCGCGGCCAAGGACGCGCGCACGCTCATCGCCGACGTGAAGAAGAATCCGAGCAAGTACTTGCGGGTGCAATTGAAGGTGTTCTAATCTAGGTCAGTTCTTCCGACGTTCTTAGCGAGAGGTGAAGTCATGACGACGATCGAGGATGACGACGACCGCGATTCCAACGCGTCCAGTGTCATCCTGGCTTTCCTCCTTGGCGGGCTGACCGGTGCCGCCGTGGCCCTCCTTTACGCTCCGCGCTCCGGTCAGGAGACGCGCGACCTCCTCAGCGAGCGGATGCGCGAGACGGCCGACCGCGGGCGGGAGCTGAAGGAGCAGGCGGTGGGACGCGGCCGTGCCCTGGTCAACGACGCGACGAACTACGTAGAGAGGCAGAAGCAGGAGCTGGAGAGCCGGAAGGAACGGTTCTCGGCCGCGGTGGAGGCGGGCCGGCAGGCCTACCGCGAGGAGAAGCAGAAGGAGAACGTCTAACCACACACTCTTCGAGGCGGAATGGACTCGCTGGGGCTGGTCTTTCTAGGAGTGATCGCGCTTGCCTCCCTCGTCCAGGGTGCCTTCCTGGTGGGGCTGGCTTTCGGTGGGCTCCGCATTGCCCGCCGCATGGGCGAGATCCAGAAGAGCGTCGAGACGGAGATACGCCCGGCCATCGACGACGTCTCCCGGCTGGCGTGCAACCTCGCGTCCGTCTCCGAGCTCGCCATGCAGCAGGCCCAACGCCTGGAATCGGTCGTCGTCCACACCGTGAACCGGGTCGACGAAGTGCGCACTCAGGTGCGGGCGGCGGTCGACCGTCCGCTCGACTCCTTCCGGGACGTGACCGCGGTCCTCAAAGGCGTCAGGCGCGGGCTCGACGTGTACCAGCGCCTGGGCGGTCTGGCGGCCCAGCGGCAGGGCGCCACTCGCCGCTACGCCGAAGACGAGCATCTGTTTATATGACTACTGGGCCGCGGCCTTCGTCGACTCGATGATCCGCCGCGCCAGGGCGCGCTCCAGCGCCGCGCGTTGATCGCCCTCGAACGACGCCGTATCCACGCGGATCTGGGTCTCGCCGCGGCCCCAGATGACGAGGGCCTCCGTGCCGCGATCCACGTGGGTCACCTCGCCCCAGGGCACGAGCGTCGATCCCGTCAGCTCGCGGGAGTTGAGGCCGTCCGCCTGGATCTCGAGGCGATAGCGTAGACGAGCGCTGCCCACTCCCGCGATCACGGCCGCGGCTGCGACCAGCCCCACCGTGGCCCAGCGCCGGGGGGCCAGTGCCGCGGCCGCCCCGAGCAGGAGAGCGGCCCCAAGGGCCGCGGCCCCGGCCGCCCAGCCATAGTCGATGCGCAGCGCGGCGTTGAGGAGCGTGAGACGAGGAGAGCGGAGGGCCATGGGCAGGACGTCACGAGGCCCAGTGCCGCGATCCAACGCGTGCGTGTGGACATGGCGCGCATGGTACGTGCGGCCCCTGCCACCCGAGGTCACATGCGATCTGTCGCCCTAGAGCCGGGTCGACTTGTGCTCGACCCCGTCGTACGAGAGCAGGCGCCCACGCTCGTCGTCCACGGTCTCGATGTGGACGGGACGGCGCCACACGCGGTGGAGGTTCTTCAGGGTGTCGCGCGCCTTCTCGACGTCGAGGGGGATGCCCTCGAACCGGTGCTGCAGGTACAGCTCGCCCCGGTTCGCGTAATTCGCATCGGTGACGTGGATGATGGGCTGGCCCAGGTTGGTGAGCTGGAAGAGCAGCCGCTCCTTCACCTTCTGCCAGTCCCGGCTCACGATGACGTGGCGCCCGGTCCGCGCGTCGTAGCCGTAGACGAAGAGCTGCAGCCGCTGGCAGAACTCCTCGTTCATGAAGGCGTCGATGAACATGACGTCGTTGTAGATCTTCCGGACCTCGAAGATCTTCTGGCGTCCGAGGCCGAGCTTGTGATCCCAGCGGCGCTTGACCTCGAGGTCGTCGCACTCGTCGTAATCCTTGCCGAACTTGCCCTTGTTCCAGCGCTCCTCGATCTCGCGGAACAGCTCGATGCCGATCTTGTAGGGGTTGAGACGGCCCGGGCTCATGGCCAGCGTGCCCGAATGCTGGTCCGCGAAGTCGATGACCTCGGAGTCGGTGAGGGCGCGTTGGGTCATGATCGTGGAGTGCCAGTAGGAGGCCCAACCTTCGTTGAGTACCTTCGTCATCCCCTGGGGCGCGAAGTAGTAGGCCTCCTGCCTCACGATGCTGAGGACGTCGCGTTCCCAATTCTCCAGGGGGGCCTGATCGATCAGGAACTGCAGGATGTCGCGTTGCGGCTCCTCGGGCACGCGCTTCTTGCGCTTCGCGC
>QHVP01000132.1:15645-16081 GCA_003222295.1 Acidobacteriota bacterium
TCCTCCGCCGGGGGCGCGGCGATGCTCTCCCGGCGCTCCTGCCTCTCGATGAAGGCCGCGTGGTAGTCGATGAGGTTCTCCAGGCTGAGGCAGGCGTCGATGAAGTTCTCCACCGTCTCCACGCCGTGGCGGTCGATGTACGAGCGCACGCGCGTGGCGTGGTTGGCCATGGCGTCGATCATCCGGCGGTTCGTCTTCGCGAACCACAAGTTGTTCTTGAAGAAGTCGGCATGGCCGAAGACGTGGGCCATCACCAGCTTCTGCTCGACGGCGGCGTTGGCCTTCATGAGGTACGCGTAGACGGGGTTGTTGTTGATGACCAGCTCGTAGATCTTCGACAGCCCGTAGGTGTAGGTCTTGGCCAGCTCCTCGTAATCCATCCCGAACCGCCAGTGGGGATAGCGGGTGGGGAAGCCGCCGTAGGCGGCGACCTCGT
>QHVP01000133.1:0-13100 GCA_003222295.1 Acidobacteriota bacterium
GTGAGGTCGCCCTGGCCGAGGAACGACTTCTCCACGTCGACCAGGAAGGCGCCCTGCTCGCGCGCCATCGGGCGCACCAGGTTGTTCACGTCCGCGACCCACTTGTTCCGGCTCTCCGGGTTCAGGGCCGGGTTCGCGGGTGGGATGGTCGCGAGGAAGGGCAGGCTGCGGAACGCCTTCACGGCCTGCACGATCAAGCGCAGGTTGTCCACGGTGTGGCAGCTGGGGTTGTCCTGGCACTCGGGCTCGTTCCAGTCGTTGGTCCCGTAGAGGATCAGGGTGTAGGCGGGCCGAAGTGCGCGGCCAGGCGCGCCTGCAGGTCCGTGGGATAGCCGCCCGCCGTGCCCCCGTCGCCGCGCGTGATGCTGTCGCCGAACGCCATGTAGACGTTGGTCTGGTTGTCCGCGATGGGCAGGGTGAGGGCGACCATCACCTGCCCGCCATCGGGCAGCGAGACCTGCACCGGCATCGCCGCCTGCTCGAGAGCGTAGAACGGGGGCAGCGTGTCCGCGCGTACGGTCAGGGTCTGGGCGCCGGCAGGGACACCCGTCACCACCGCGCGGCCGGTCGTCTTCTCCGAGCGCGCCGTGCGTCCGCCGATACTGACCTCCACGTCGGGGATGCGGACGGCCTCGTCCCCATCCACGCGCCCGTTCTGGTTCTCGTCGTAGTAGAGGGTGGCCACCACGGTGGCGCCGGGCGCGGTGGACGGAGACGGTTGAGATGTGGGGCCGGACGGGGAACCACCTCCGCAGGCGGAGAGGGCAAGGAGCAGGGTGACGGAGGGAGCGCGGGGAATCCTGATCATGTAAACGAGTCATCTTACACGCGCTCGGCCCGCGTTAGAATCGCGCGGTCGCGGAGGTGCTCATGGTCGACTCGCGCCAGGTCCGGGTTCGCGACGGGGACGTGCTCGTGATGGTCGGCACGATGAAGGGCGCGTTCCTCTTCCGATCCGACCGGCGCCGGGCGCGGTGGGAGCGCGGGGGGCCGCACTTCCCCGGACACGACGACGATCTCGACACGCTCGACCTGGTCCGGTGTCTCCTCCGGGCGCAGGGTGCCCAGGTGGTCGGTGTGAGCGCGCCGGGCGAGGCGCTCTCCACCGTGATCGGCGTGATGCCGGACGTCCTGCTCGTCGACATCGCGATGCCGGGCGAGAACGGGCTCTCGCTCATCCGCAAGGTGCGCACGCTCTCGCCGGAGAAGGGCGGCCGCATTCCCGCCGCGACGCTCACGGCCTGCCCCTGCGTTCCCGAGCGCCTGGCCGAGTGGCGGCGCGCCGGGTTCCAACGGCACGTGCCGAAGCCGTTCGCGCCGGACGATCTGATCGCGATCGTGGACGAGCTGGCCGGCCGCGTCGTCGAGCGCCGCACGAACGTGCTCCTGCCCGCAGCCCTGCCCACGGACGTGCGCCGCGAGCGCCGTCGCGAACAGCGGGACGTCCGGCTCTGCTGACGCGACCAACTCGTTGAACGCCGAAGACCGAGGCAACCTTTGACAACCAGGGCTCGTCTTAGAGAGCGGAGGTTGCAATGGGCCGACTGATTGCCGTACTCGCTCTTGCCGGCGCGGCCGCCTTCGCCGCACGCCCGGCATTCAATACCCACGCACGCGTGGCCGCTCCCGCGTCCGCTTCCGCCGCGGCCGAGCGTGCCGCCGATGTGGTCGTCGCGCAGGCCGAAAAGGATTTCGCCCGCCGACAGGCCGAGCTCGGGCTGGTGGGCGCCGCGCCCCTGTTCGGCGCGGAGGGACTGCCGAAGCCGACGCGCTGACACCGGTCGGTCGGGTTTCTCCCGCGGGCTGGTGAGACACTAGCCTCGGGAGGAGCCCCATGAGAGACCTCACCGCGCGACGGGTGACCCTGGCCGTCGCCGCCGTCCTCACCACCGCCATCAGTGCCGGTGCCGAGCCCGCACCCGCGGGCGCCGCGAAACGGGCGTTCACCGTGGCGGACTTCTATCGGCTCCGGCCGGTGCTCGAGCCGGTGATCTCGCCCGATGGCCGCACGATCGTGTACACGGTCACCAGCCGCGACCTCGAGCACGCGAAGCAGACGGTCCATCTCTGGCGCGTCGATGCGGACGGGGCCCACGCGCGCGCGCTGACCGGCGGCGATACGACCAACCAGCAGCCGACGTTCTCACCCGACGGCGGCCGCCTGGCCTTCCTGTCCACGCGCTCGAGTGAATCGCAGGTGTGGGTACTGCCCCTCGGCGGCGGGGAGCCGGAGCAGAAGACCTGGTTTCCCGGCGGCGTCGGCGAGTTCCTCTTCTCGCCGGACGGCCGCCGCCTGGTGGCCGCCACCGACGTCTATCCGGAGTGCGGCGCGGACGCCGCTTGCAACAAGAAGAGGGACGATGCACGGCAATCCGGCGCCCTGAAGGCGCACCTCGCGGACACTCTCCTCTACCGCCATTGGACGCAGTGGGGAGAGGGGAAGCGGACCCATCTCCTCCTGTTCGATCTCGAGGCGGCGAAGGACGGGCCTTCGGAAGTCCGTGACCTCACGCCCGGCGAGTTCGACGCGCCCGTGTTCGAGGTGGGCGGCCACGGCGGTTTCGCGCTCTCACCGGACGGAAGGGAGCTGGCCTTCTCGTCGAATCGCGCCCCCGATCCGGCGTCGTCCACCAACTCCGACCTCTGGGTCGTCCCGGTGGACGGCCGTCCGGAGGAGTTGCGCGCGCCCCGGAACATCACCGCCGACAACGAGGCCTGGGACGGCTCGCCGCGCTACTCCCCGGACGGGCGTTTCCTGGCCTACCGCGCGCAGCGCATCCCGCGCTACGAATCGGATCGGTTCCGCATCGCGCTCTACGACCGCCAGGCCGGGCGGAGCCGCATCCTCACCGAGGGCTTCGATTACTGGGTGACCGACCTCGCGTGGTCCTCCGACTCGCGGCGGCTCTATTTCCAGGCCGACGTCAAGGGCCGCACCCCCCTGCACGAGATCGATGTGGCGGGCGGACAGATCCGCGTGCTCACCGGCGTCGGCACCCTGGACGGCTTCAAGGTCGCGGCCGACGACCGCTTCGCGGTGTTGGCGCGCCGCCGCGTCGGCGAGCCCTGGGAGATGTACCGGCTGGACCTGGCGCGGCCGGCAGACGGCGCGGGCACGCGCCTCACCGGCCACAACGCCGCCGTCGCGAGCGAGGTCGACATCCGGCCGGCGGAGGAGATGTGGGTGGAGGCGGCGGACGGAGCGCGCCTCCAGGTCTTCATCGTGAAGCCGCACGGCTTCGACCCGACCCGCAAGTACCCCCTCATCCTGAACGTCCACGGCGGCCCGCAGCAGCAGTGGACGGACGCGTGGCGCGGCGACTGGCAGGTCTACCCGGGCGCGGGCTATGTCGTCGCGTTCGCGAACCCGCGCGGCTCGACCGGGTTCGGGCAGGCCTTCACCGCCGCCATCTCGAAGGATTGGAGCGGGAAGGCGATGGAGGACATCGCGCGGGTCACGGAGGCGGTGGCCGCGCTACCGTACGTCGACGCCGAGCGTCTGGGTGCGATGGGGTGGTCCTGGGGCGGCTACGCGATGATGTGGCTCGAGGGGCACTCGACGCGCTTCAAGGCCCTGGCCTCGATGATGGGGGTGTACGACCTGCGCGCCATGTACTCTTCGACGGAGGAGCTGTGGTTCCCGGAGTGGGACCTGGCCGGGCCGCCCTGGCAGCAGCCGGACCTCTACCGCCGGCTTTCACCCTCGGAGTCGGTGACGAGCTTCAAGACGCCCTGCCTGGTCCTCAGCGGCGAGCGCGACTTCCGCGTGCCCTACACGCAGTCGCTCGAGTTCTTCACCGACCTCCAGAAGATGCACGTGCCGTCGCGGCTGATCGTGTACGAGCGCGCCGGCCACTGGCCGTCGTGGCACGAGATGGCGCTCTACTACGCCGCCCACCTCGACTGGTTCCACCGGTGGCTGGGAGGCGCGGCGGCCCCCTGGGACCCGAAGGCGATCGTGGACGGCGCGGGGGTTCCCGCACGGCCAACCGCCGAGCGCTGAGGAACCTCGCGCTTCAGCGCTTGCGGACCTTGCCCGCGCCGCTGTCGCCGCTGGGCGGCCGGTCCTCCGCGTCGATCGCCCGCAGCGCGTTGAGCGCTTCCTCGTTGCGCGGCGAGAGCTCGAGCACCTTGCGGTACATCGCGGCCGCCCGCGCGCGCAGCTGCGCTCCGCGATAGAGCTCGCCCAGGACGAGGTAGGGCTCGGGGGCGTCCGGTGCCTCGCGCACCACCTGGCCCAGGACTTCCTCCGCGCGGTGCCGCCACTTCGGGTTCTTCATGTAGGCCCGGGCCAGCATCACGCGCGCGCGCCGGCTGGCCATCGCCTCCAGCCGCGGGATCGCGCCCTCCAGGATCTGGATCGCGTCCCAGTACTTCTCCTCTCCCATCAGGCGCTGCGCCTTGGCGAACTCGGTCGCCGCCAGTTTCTCGTCGACGGCCGGATCCGGAGGGGCGGGCGGGGACGCGGGGGCGGGGGACCCGGCCGCGGGCGGCGGAGGCTCGGGTCGCGGGGCGCGCCGCGCCTGGAACGAGGTCTCGTACCGCTGCCGCGACGTCGGATTGCGCAGGATCTCGTAGGCCTCGCTCAGACGGATGAAGACGGCGCTGCGCTTCTCGCGCAGGTCTTCGAGTGACGCGTCGAGCGGCGCGTCCGGATGGTAGGGGCGAGCCAGACGGAAGTACGCGTCCTTGACCTCGTCGGCGGTCGCGCCGCGGGTGATGCCGAGGATCTCGAAGTGGTCCCTCGAGCGCAGCCCGTCGTGGAGATCCTGCATCTCCCACCTCCGGAATACGGCCGCGGCTCGGCGCGTCGCCTCCGACGCCGCGGGATTCGTCTTGGGCGCGGGAGGACGTGGGGGTGTGGCCGGCGCCGCGGCCGCGGGCGGCGTGACCCGTACGCGGCGGGCTGCGCGCGGCGGGAGCTCGGTATTCGACGGCGCCCGTGCAGAGCAGCGCAAAGAGGCTCCGTTCCGTGTCCTCCGCCGGGAGCGGAGTCAGGTGGAAGATCTCGCGCGCGGTCAGCGTCCCGTCCACGCGGGAGAGAACGAAGCCGTCGGTGGGGGTGAGGGTGAGCTTCTGGGCCCCAGCATCGGATGGGAGGCGGGCGCGATCACGCGGTCGATGTCGCCGAGGACCGCGGTCACGATCGCGGGCTCCTGGATGCGGCGAGCCGCTTCCAGGATCATCTCGCCGGGGGCGACCCGCGACCGCAGCTCCTCCTCGAGGAACGTATCCTCGCCCAGCTCCTCGAACGAGAACTTCACGTCCGGCATCTCGGTGACGTTGAACAGCACCTCGCGCACGTGGAGCTTGATCGAGCTCTCCAGCTCCTCCTTGGCCATGAGGCCCATGGAGTCCAGCACCGTGCCGAGCTTCTTGCGCTCGGAGAGGACGACGACCCGCGCGCGGTCGAGGTCCTGCTGGGCGAGGAGGCCGTAGCGGACGAGCACGTCCCCGAGATGCTCTCCCTCGACGTCGCTCGTGGCGTGGAGGATCTGGCCCTTGAGGAAGCGCAGGCTGCGCCACTGCTTGGGCCGCGTGAAATGCAGGTGACCCGTGCGGCCGCCGACGTAGATCTCCCGCATGAGCTGGAACAGCGGGCTGGGATCCACGATGGTCCGCGGGGTCTCGGCGGCGGCCGCGGGGCGGGGAGGCAAGACGGACGTCGGCGGGTTGGCGACGGCCTCCGGTGCGCGCGCAGGAGCCGCGGGTGCCGGAGCCGAAGGGGCCACCGCCGGCATCGGCCGCAGGCCCAGTCCCGCCGCGAAAGGCCGCAGCGCGTCCGCGAACTCGGCTGCGTTCTGGTAGCGCGCGGCTGCGTCCTTGGGCAGGGCCTTGGCGAGGATGGGGATGAGGGCGCGGTATTCCGGGGTGTACGGAAAGTCGAAGGCGGGATCGTCGTGGGTGATCTTGTAGAAGATCGCCATGATCCCGTCGGCGTGGAACGGCCGCGTGCCCCGCACGAGCTCGTAGAGCATCGCTCCCGTGCTGAAGAGGTCGCTGCGTCCGTCCACGACCTCGCCCCGCACCTGCTCCGGGGACATGTACTCGGCGGTGCCCACCACCATCCCGGTGCTCGTGATGTTGCCCATCGCGAAGCGGGCCACCCCGAAGTCCATGATCTTCACGCCGCCTTCGTCGGTGAGGAAGACGTTGGCGGGCTTGATGTCGCGGTGCACGATCCCGACCTTGTGCGCGTGGGCCAGGCCTTCCAGCACCGAAACCACGATCGACACCTTGCGTTCCAGGGTGAGGGGCGGCGTGGCCCGCATGGAATGGAAGAGGTCGTTCCCGCCGAGGAACTCCATGGCAATGTAGGGGGAGCCGTCGGAGTGGTACCCCAGGTCGAAGACGGTCACCACGTTGGGGTGCATCATGCGCGCGACCGCGCGCGCTTCGCGCTCGAAGCGGTGCTTCTGCTCCGGATCGCGCGCGATCTGGGGCAGCATCACCTTGAGCGCGACGTCCCGCTCGAGCAGCGGGTCGTGGGCGTGGTAGACGACGCCCATGGCCCCCGAGCCGAGGCGTCCCAGGATGTCGTACTTGCCGACACGAGGAGGGAAATCGGGGGCCGGGGCCTCCGGTTGCGGCTCCGGCGTCACTTCTTCGGGATCCGAGCTCAAGCCAATGGGTTCAACGGAGGGCCGAGGGAATTAGAGGCTAGAGCCCGGGGGGTGTCAAGGATGCCACACACGTCCGGAGCGCCAGGCGTCCCGGGGACGCCCGGCGCGAGGCCGTGCCGCTACTCTCGCACGACCTTCTTGTGGGTCTTGCGGTCGTAAATGGTGCCCGCGGCACCACCAACGAGCCCTCCGATGAGCGCGCCCTTCTTGCCGCCGACGAGTGCGCCAATGCCCGCGCCGCCGATGGCGGAACCTCCGATGATCTCCGCGCTGTGCTTCTTCGACCGCCTGTGGACGTAGTAGCGCGGGCGGGCGACGGTGCGCGTGCGATAGACGACGCGTTCGCGCACGGGAGCGGCCGCGACGGGGACGGCCACCGCGCCCGCGCCGGAGCCGGCGAAGGCCTGGGGCGGTGGGACGGCGGCGACGGGAGCGGGGGCCACGGGATCGAGATAAGTGCCAGGAACGGGGGTGGCCGGGGCCACCGCCGCGGGCTGGGCGGCTCGGGTCGTCGTCGAATAATGTGCCACCGCGCTGAGGCCGGCCAGGGCCAGCACTCCGGCGCCGATGGCGACGTTGCGTGAAATCATTGCGGTTCTCCTTTTACAAATTACAAAAGGAGCGGGCGCGGGCGGGCCCGCCCCTGGCGCAGGAGACCAGGAGCAAAAGCGGTGCCAGCAAGCGATGGCGGCGCAAGCGGCCACATCGGAGCCGGTGGCTGTCAGCGCGATTCGAAAATGAGCGACATCAAGGTCCCGTCCACGCCGTCGGGCGCGGGCGAGGGGGCCGGGGCCGGCCGGTAGCGCGCCGTCACCGCTTCGTGCTGCGGTCCGCACGTGAAGGTCCGCTCGAGCTGGCCTCCATCACGGCCGTACAGGAACACGCCGGTGGCGGAAGGCGCCTCCAGGCGCAGAGGCGCCCCCGCGCCCGCCACCACGAAGCGCAGCACGCCGCGGGGCCGGCAGTCGAGGGCGAGGAGCGTGCCTTTGACCTCGGCCGTCCCCGCCGTCAGGCTCTCGAGCCGCGAGAGCAGATGCTGGCTGAGGAACCGGTCGACGTCGTCGCGCGCCATCGCTCCCGTGCGCAGGAGCGCGGTCCGCGCCGCCGTGAAGTCGTTCTTCCGCGCGTACAGGCTGGCCAGGGTGAGGCCGAGGTCGGAGCGCGCGGGATCGCGGCCGAGAGCGAGCAGGACCTGCGCGATGCGCACGTCGTAGGGCTGCGGGCGCAGCCGGGCCAGCAGCTCGCAGGCGTCGGCCAATTGCGGATCGAGGGCCAGGGCGCGCTCGAGGGCCGCTACCGCCTCCGCCTCGCGCTCGGGAGAGAGCACTTCGCCGCGCGCCGACGTCTCGCGCACGAGCAGCTCCGCGTAACGAGAGAGCGCCACCGCATCCGCGGGATCGGCGGCGAGGGCGAGGGCGACCTCGCGCCGCGCCTCTTCCCATCGCCCCTGGCGCACGGCGGCGTCCGCGAGCGCGGCATGGGCGGGGCCGAAGCGCGGATCGCTTTCGACGGCGCGGTCGAGGTGCCGCCGCGCCTCCCGGAGGCGACCTGCGTGAAGGAGGAGGTCGCCCAGGCGGAACTCCACCTCGGCGCGCCGCGGGGCCTCGCTCTCGACGGCGACGTCGCCGTCCAGGCCGGAGGTGTCGAAGCGGGCCACGGGCAGCGGAGCGGCGACGTATCCGGCGAGCAGTCCCTCCGCCGCGCCCGGGCTGGCGCCGAACGCGGAGGCGAACGCGCGGTCCGGCTCCGCCCCGGCCGTGATCGCGGAGAGGAAGGCTCGCAGGTCCGCGGGGCCGGTCGGGCCACGGCCGAAGACGACCCAGTGCGCGAGGGCCCACGATTGCGAATAGAACATCCCGCGCTCGTCGCCCTCGTGATACAGGGGGGACGAGCCGTCCACCTGCAGCAGGCGCGCGAGCGGCAGGGCCTTCCCGCGCTGGAGGCGACGCAGGTGGTCGGGAGCGGGGAGGCCCACGAGCGCCTCCGCCCCGGCCGCCGTCCAGCGGGAGAAGACCTCGGCGAGTCCCTCCGACAGCCAAAGGGGTTGCGCGCTCAGCGTCCGGTTCAGGACGACGTGCGCGTACTCGTGGAAGAGGGTCTCGCTTGCCTCCTGGCCATCGGAGCCGAGGCTGGCCGCGATGTAGTCGCGGTCCGATCCCGCCTGGAAGTACCCCTCGACGTCCTGGGGCCGGCCTCGATAGACGGGCCGGAAAGGCGCGAACGAGTCCTGGTCGCGGAAGGCGACGACGAGGGTGGGCGGATCGGCGCCCCCGGGCGCGCGGCCGAGCACCGCGGCCAGGACGCGCCGGAACCGCTCCAGGTCCACGGCCACGGCCCGCGCCCGCTCGGAGGCGGCGTCGCTGAGCACCTCGAAGTGCGCGGAGCGGACGCGCACCCACCGCTCGTCGGCCGCGCGGGTGGGGTCGCCGCCGACGACGGTCACGGCGGCGAGAATGAAGGCGACGCGAGAGGCGCGCGACCGCATGAAGATCGGCGGCTAGGGACCAGTGCGCTGGAGCTCGTGGTCCAGGTCGCGCAGCCAGGCGTCCAACTCGTCGTAGCGCGCGGTCTCTGCCTCCAGCGCCTGGCGGGCCTGCGCCTGCCGGTTCCGGATCTCGGAGACGGCCTTTTCGCGGTCCATCACTTGCTTTCGAAAGCTGCGCACGTTGCGCTCCAGCTCCGTGCGCTTCGCCTCGTCAGTCGTCTCCTCGAGGTTGCGGGCGAACTCCACGGCCGCGTTCTGCACGTTCGTGCGCTCACGCTCCGCGGTCGTGAGCTCCGTGTCGATCCGCTCCAGGAAATCGCGCGCGCGAGCGAGGCGCTGGTCCTGGAGCGCGATGCGCCCCATGAGGAGCTGGGTCCGGGTGGTGGTGACGCTCTGTCTCTCGATCGCCTTGCGCAGCAGGCGGACCTCCTGAAGCAGGGTATCGAGCGTCGCCGGACCGGGCGCCGTGGATTGAGCGTGCCCGCGCGTGGGCAGCGTAGTGGCCGCGAGGAGGACCGCACAAGACAGGGCCGCGCGCTTCATGTGTCACCTTCCTTCGGCGGCGCGCGACCAGCGCGAGCTAGCCCGCGGACATCGAGTCCAGGAATTCCTTGTTGCTCTTCGTCTTGGCCAGTCGCTCCAGCATCAGCTCCATGGCCTCGACCGGCGAGAGGGAGTTGAGCACCTTGCGCAGCACCCAGATCCGGTTCAGCTCGTCCTTGGGCAGGAGCAGCTCTTCCTTGCGCGTGCCGCTGCGGTTCATGTCCACGGCGGGGAAGATGCGCCGGTCGACCATCTTTCGGTCGAGCACGATCTCGCTGTTGCCGGTCCCCTTGAATTCCTCGAAGATCACGTCGTCCATGCGCGAGCCCGTCTCCACCAGCGCGGTCGCGATGATGGTGAGGGAGCCGCCGTCCTCGATGTTGCGCGCGGCCCCGAAGAACCGCTTGGGGCGCTGCAGGGCGTTCGAGTCCACGCCGCCCGACAGCACCTTGCCGGACGGGGGCACGATCGCGTTGTAGGCGCGGGCCAGGCGGGTGATGGAGTCGAGCAGGATCACCACGTCGCGCTTGTGCTCCACCAGGCGCTTCGCCTTCTCGATCACCATCTCCGCGACCTGCACGTGACGCGTGCCCGGCTCGTCGAAGGTGGAGCTGATCACCTCGCCCTTGACCGACCGCTGCATGTCGGTGACTTCCTCGGGCCGCTCGTCGATGAGGAGCACGATGAGGGTGATCTCGGGGTGGTTGGCCGCGATCGAGTTCGCGATGTTCTGGAGGATCATGGTCTTTCCCGTCCGGGGGGCGGCCACGATCAAGCCGCGCTGTCCCTTCCCCAGCGGCGTCATCATGTCGAGCACGCGTGAGCTGAGGTTGTCGGGCGCGGTCTCCAGCCGGATGCGCTCGCTCGGATAGAGGGGCGTGAGGTTGTCGAAGAGGACCTTGTCCTTGGCCGCGTCCGGCGGCTCGAAGTTGATGGCCTCGACCTTGATGAGCGCGAAGTAGCGCTCGCCTTCCTTCGGCGGGCGCACCTGGCCGCTCACCCGGCCCGGGAAGGTAGTTCGACTCCGGCGCGCGCAAGAATCCGTAGCCGTCGGGCAGGCACTCGAGGACGCCCTCCGCGAAGAGCAGCCCCGACTTCTCGGTCTGGCTCTGGAGGATGCGGAAGATGAGGTCGTGCTTCTTCATCCCCGCCGCGCCCTCGACGCCCAGCTCGCGGGCCATGGCATTGAGGGCCTGGATGTTCATCTCCTTGAGCTGCGAGAGGTCGAGCGTGCGGCCCCGGCCTTCGCCGCCGCGCTCGTCCGCGCGCAGGATCTCCTCTTCGACCGCTACCTCGGCCACGCGGTCGGCGCGGTCGTGCCGAGGGCCACCGTCGCCGCGGTTGCCGCCGCCGTTGCCGCGCTCGCGGTTGCCGTCGTGGCGGTCGCCGCGGTCACGGCCGCGCTCGCGGCCTTCGTGGCCCCGTCCGCCCCGGCCCTCGGGGCGATCGGAGCGCTCGGGACGCTCGGTGCGCTCGGGCCGAGCGCCTCCGCCCTCCGCCCGCTCCGATGCGTGCGGCGCCAGGGGCGGCGCGCCCTGCGCGACCACTTCGGGCTCGCGGGGAGCTTCGGCCGGCTTCTCGTCCTGCTTGACCTGCTCGTCGGTGTCCGGCATGTGTGATCAGCCTTTCCGTTGCCGAAGGTGCTCGCGGTGCTCGGCCGCCGCGCTGCGGATCGCGGACGTCTCGCCCGCGAGGGCCCGTCCATTGGCGCAGCGTGCGGAGGCGCTGCGCCCGCTCGCTGCGGCCCAGCTTGTCCGCCTTGGTGGCGGCCAGAACGTACGGTAGCCGCCGGTCCTCCAGGTACGCCCGCAGCATCTCGTCTCCCTCCATCGGGTCGTGGCGTGCATCGACGAGGAACACGCACAACGCCAGGGGGTCACGGCCGTCCAGGTACGACACCACCAGGCGCTCCCAGCCCTGCCTGATCTCCTCCGGGACTCGTGCGTATCCGTATCCGGGGAGATCGGCGAGGTACAGCTCGTGGCCCGCCCGGAAGAAGTTCACCGTCTGCGTCCGCCCTGGCGTCGAGGAGACCCGGGCCAGCCCCCTCGACCCCGCCAGCGCGTTCAGCACGCTGCTCTTGCCGACGTTCGAACGGCCCAAAAGCGCCACCTCGGGCAGCCCGTCGCGGGGGAACTGCTCGCGGGAGCCGGCGCTCCCCACGAAGCTGACCGGGAGAGGCTTCAGTGCGTCAGGCCGTCACGGATGTCGCCCAGCTCCGGAGCCGGCTCCACCGTCTCCTGCTGGGCGGGAGCCGTGGGCGGCACGAGGGCGATCTTGAGGACCTCGTCCACGTGCTCCACCAGCTCCACCGTCAACGCCCCAAGTACGTTCGTCGGGATGTCTGCAAGGTCCTTCTCGTTCTCGCGCGGAAGGATGATCGTGGTGATCCCGATGCGATGCGCGGCCAGGAGCTTCTCCTTGATCCCGCCGATGGGGAACACCTTGCCGCGCAGGGTGATCTCGCCCGTCATGGCCACGTCCCGCCGCACGGGCTGCTTGGTCAGCGCGGAGACCAGCGCCGTCGCGATGGTGATCCCGGCCGAGGGCCCGTCCTTCGGGATCGCGCCCTCCGGCACGTGGATGTGGATGTCCACCTTCCGGTTGAACCCGGGGGCGATGCCGAGCTTGTCCGCGCGCGAGCGCACGTAGGACATGGCCGCGTGCGCCGACTCCTGCATGACGTCGCCGAGCTTCCCCGTGAGCCGGAGCGCGCCCTTGCCGGGCATCAAGGTGACTTCGATGGGCAGGATCTCGCCGCCGACCTCGGTCCAGGCCAGGCCGGTGGCCATGCCGATCTCGTTGACCTCCTCCTGCCGCGACTTCCGGTAGCGCGGGATGCCCAGGTAATGGGTCAGGTTGTCCGCGGTGACCGTTTCCTGGAAACCCTTGCCGTCCAGGACCACCTTGCGCGCGACCTTGCGGAAGACCGAGGAGATCTCGCGCTCCATGTTCCGCACGCCCCGTGGGACTTGATCTGCTTGCTGATGAGGTGGCGCTTGGCGATCTCGACCTTCTCCGGCTCGGTGTAGCCGGGAAGGCGGAGGACCTCCATGCCGTCCTGCAGCGGCTGCGGGATCGTGTGCAGGACGTTGGCGGTGGCGATGAAGAAGACGGAGGAGAGGTCGAACTCGACGTCGATGTAGTGGTCGGTGAAGCTGTGGTTCTGCTCCGGGTCCAGCACCTCCAGCAGGGCGGAGGAGGGGTCGCCGCGGAAGTCCATCGACATCTTGTCCACTTCGTCGAGCAGGAAGACCGGGTTCTTCGCTCCCGCCTTCTTCATCATCTGGATGATCTGGCCGGGGAAGGCCCCGATGTACGTCCGGCGATGGCCGCGGATCTCCGCCTCGTCCCGCACGCCGCCGAGGGACATGCGGACGAACTTGCGGTTCGTGCAGCGGGCGATCGACCGGGCGAGCGAAGTCTTGCCCACGCCGGGCGGGCCGACC
>QHVP01000133.1:13171-32766 GCA_003222295.1 Acidobacteriota bacterium
CGCGCGTGCGCTTGCTCCAGGGCACCGCGATCAGCCACTCGAGGTAGTTCCGCGAGACGGTGGCCTCCGCGGACATGGGCGGCATCGCTTCCAGGCGCTTGAGCTCCTGGAGGGCGCGATCCTCCGCCTCCTTCGGCATCTTGGCCATCTCGATCTTCTTGCGGAGCTCGTCCACCTCGTTGAGGCGGTCGTCCTTCCTCCCGAGCTCCTTCTGGATGGCCTTCATCTTCTCGTTGAGGTAGTACTCCTTCTGCGCCCGCTCCATCTGCTTCTTGACGCGGCCCTGGATGCGCTTGTCGACCTGGAGCTTCTCGACCTCGGCTTCGAGGATCGTGTGGATGCGGGTGAGCCGCTCCTGGGGCGCGAAGATCTCCAGGAGGTTCTGCTTCTCCTCCACGCCGACCACGAGATGGGAGGCGATGGTGTCCGCGAGCTTGCCCGGATCCTCGACCCGCACCGCCGCCAGCATGGCGTCGTAGTGCAGGTTGTTTGAGAGCTTCACGTACTGCTCGAAGAGCGCGATCACCTTCGACATCAAGGCTTCCACGCCGCTGATGCTCTCCGTCTGGCGGGGGATCAGCTTGCAGACGACCTTGAAGAAGCCCTCGTGCTCCTTGAACTCGAGGGCGCGCCCGCGGTCCAGGCCCTCGACGAGCACCTTCACGTTGCCATCGGGCAGCTTCAGGCTCTGGACGATGTTGCAGATGGTGCCGAGGGTGTGGATCTCGTCCGGGCCGGGGTTGTCGCGAGTGGCGTCGTGCTGCGCGGAGAGGAAGATCCGCTTCCCCTTCACCAGCGCGTACTCGAGGGCCTTGATGGAGGAGGGGCGCCCGATGACGAACGGGATCATCATGTGGGGGAAGACCACCACATCCCGCAGCGGCACCATGGGCAGGGTTTCGATCACGTCCGCCTTGTCTTTGTCACGCCCGAACATTCTTGGGGGTCTCCGGGTTCCTGGGGACGACGGCTCTCGGGACCAGCTGCGAGCATGCGCCGCCGTTGCCGTCGCGCGTTCGTCAGCTGCATCCCGAGCTCCATTATGGGAGATGCCCCACGGAGAAGGAAGTCAAAAGCGACGGCGGAGGTACGGCGAAACTCCTAGCCGACCTTCTCGATCAAGGTGATCGGCTTCTCCCGGTCCAGCACGACCTCCCGGGTCACCACGCACTCCTTGACCTTCTTCATCGAGGGCAGGTTGTACATCAGGTCGAGCATCAAGTCCTCGATGATCATCCGCAGCCCGCGCGCCCCGATCTTCCGGACGATGGCGAGGTCGGCGATCGCCTCCAGCGCATCGTCCGTGAACCGGAGCTTCACGCTCTCGTAGTCGAACATCCGCTGGTACTGGCGGATGATCGCGTTCTTGGGCGTGGTGAGGATCTCGACCAGCGCGGGCTTGTCGAGGTCGTGCAGGGTGCCGATGACGGGCAGGCGCCCGACGAACTCCGGAATGAGCCCGTACTTGATGAGATCGGTCGGCTGGACCGACCCCACCGAGGCGGCCTTGGCGGCCGTGGTCTGCTTGGCTGACGGGACGTCCGTCCGGAACCCGAGGCTCTTCTTCCCGATGCGCCGTTCGATGATCTTGTCGAGACCCACGAAGGCGCCGCCGCAGATGAAGAGGATGTTCGTGGTGTCGATCTGGTAGAACTCCTGGTGGGGGTGCTTGCGGCCCCTGACGTCGCGGGTGATCGAGGGGTTCTCGTCCTTGCGCGAGATCTTGTCGATCTCGTCGATGTAGATGATCCCTTCCTGGCACTTCTCGATGTCGCCACCCGCGGCCTGCAGCAGCTTCAAGATGATGTTCTCGACGTCCTCGCCCACGTAACCGGCTTCGGTGAGGGTGGTGGCGTCCACGATGGTGAAGGGGACGCTGAGCAGACGGGCCAGAGTCTGCGCGAGCAGGGTCTTGCCGGTGCCGGTGGGGCCGATGAGCAGGATGTTCGACTTGGTCAGCTCGACTTCGTTCTTGCCGCGCTGCTTGGCGATCTCGATGCGCTTGTAGTGGTTGTACACGGCGACGGCGAGCTTCTTCTTGGCCGTGTCCTGCCCGATGACGTACTCGTCGAGGAACTTCTTTATCTCGTGGGGGACGGGCAGGGACGACTTGTAGGCGCGTCCCTCGACGCGCCGGTCATCCGCGATGATGTCGTTGCAGACGTCGACGCATTCGTCGCAGATGAAGACGGTGGGGCCCGCGATCAGCTTGCGGACGTCGTTCTGGTCCTTGTTGCAGAACGAGCAACGGAGAACCTCGGACTCCCCGTTTTTCTTCATTTAGCTGAGGGGCGCTTGCGTCGCGCCCCTCAGACTCCCCCGCGGCTCCGCGGGAGTGAATCCCGCTCCGCCGCGCGGCTTGTGGCTAGCCATTAGCGTTCTCTGCGAGAGATGACCTGATCCACGATACCATATTCCTTCGCCTGGGCCGCATCCATGATGAAGTCGCGGTCGGCATCGGTCGCGAGCTTCTCCACGGGCTGCTTGGTGTGGAAGGCCAGGATATGGTTCAGGCGGTCCTTGATGCGCAGGATCTCCTTGGCCTGGATGGCGATATCGGAGGCCTGCCCCTGGGCACCCCCCCAGGGCTGATGGATCAGGATGCGCGAGTTCGGCAGGGCAAAGCGCTTCCCGTTGGTGCCGGCGGCGAGGAGCACGGCGCCCATGCTGGCGGCCTGGCCCACGCAGATCGTCTGGACGTCGGGGCGGACGAGCTGCATCGTGTCATAGATCGCCATCCCCGCCGTGGTGGAGCCCCCGGGGGAGTTGATGTAGACGTGTATGTCCTTCTCGGGATCTTCCGCTTCCAGGAACAGGAGCTGCGCGATGATCAGGTTGGCCACCATGTCGTCGATGGCCGTCCCGATGAAGACGATGTTGTCCTTGAGGAGGCGCGAGTAGATGTCGTAGGCGCGCTCGCCCCGAGCCGTCTGTTCCACCACCATCGGAACCAACGTGCCCGAATACACGGCGCTCATTCGAGTTCCATCGTAGCATTGGCCTTGAGCAAGTCAAGGGTCTTCTCCTCGCGGATGCGGGCCTTGAGCGCGCCCAGATCGCCGTCTTTCTCCATGCGCGCGCGCACGACCTCCTTCGTCTTCTTCATGCGCTCGGCGTAGCGCGCGATCTCCGCGTCGATCTCGCCGTCGAGGGCCTCGATACCCTCGCGGCGTGCGATCTCGTCGAGCAGGATGTCGGCCTTGGCCGCCTTGACCGATTCCTCGCGCTGGGCGTCACGATACTTCTCCCAGTCCATCCCGACCTTGGTGGGGTCGAGCCCCTGGAGGGCCAGGCCGCGGGCCGCGTTCTCGGTGCGCGCCATCATGTGCCGCTCGATGAGCGCGTCCGGGACCTCGAATCCCGCCCGCTGCACCAGGGCTTCGAGCAAGGCGTTCTTGGCCTCGCGGTCGATCTTGTGCTCCTCCGCCGCCCGGAGCTGGCCGCGGATCTTGTCGCGCAGCTCGGGCAGCGAGCCGAACTCGCCCAGGTCCTTGGCGAACTCGTCGTCCGCCGCGGGTACGACCTTGGTCTTCACGCCCTTGACGGTCACGTTGTAGGCCACGGTCTTGCCGCGCAGGCTCTCCTGCTCGTAGTCCTCCCCGTAGGTGAGGGAGATGTCCTTCGTGTCGCCGGCGGAGAGGCCCACCAGGGCCTCGTTGAGGTCCTTGTGGTTGTCCTTCGATCCGACCTCGACGAGGACGTTCTCGTCGCGCTTGCCCTTGGTGCCGTCTTCCTTCGTGAACTGCACGTCGAGGGCCACGAAGTCGCCTTCCCGAGCGGCGCGACCCTCGACGGGATCGTAGCGGGCCGCCTCCTCGCGGAGGCGGTCGATTTCCTTGTCCACGTCGGCCTCGGCGACCTTCGCTTCGCGCGACTTCACGGGCAGCCCCTTGTACGGGGGCAGCTCGACGAGGGGCAGGACCTCGAACTCCGCCTTGAACGTCATGGGCTGGTTGTCGTCGATCTTCAGCTCGGTCACGCGCGGCGTGGCCACGGGGCGAAGGCCCCGGCCCTCGAGCTCGTCGCGCACCACCTTGTTGACGATCTTCTCCGCGACGTCCTCGAGCACCTGCTGCCGGAAGCGCTGGCGGATCACGTGGGCGGGTACCTTGCCCGGCCGGAAGCCGGGCAGCTTCACGCGGGTCGCGTAGTGTTTCGACCGCTCCGCGATCTCCTTGTCCACGACTTCGGGCTCGATCTCGAAGTGGAGCGATTTCTTGACCGACGATTCTTCGGCGTAATCGACTTTCAACGGGGCCTCACTATGTAGCGGAAACGGGACGAACGGCGAATCGTCAGGATATCAAGAAAGACGGAAACGGAGAAAAACTAGAACCGCACGGTGAGCCCCGTCAGGAAGTTGACCTTCTCGTCCTGGTCCCCGAAGAGGTCCTTGACCACAGGGATCTGAACACCAAGACGAAGGAAGAGAGTCCGATCCAGCTTGACCAGCAGTCGCGGGCTCACGTACAGCACCGAGCCTCCCGTGCTCGGATCTAGCTCTCCGATCATGGGCTCGTCCTTTGCCGCCCCGCGGAAGTTCGCCTCCAGGATTCCGTTGAAGCGCTGGCCTAGCTTCCGCTCGTATCCCACGTTCGCGATCACGGCGTTCCCGTAGTGGTAGCCCGCCTCGTTGCGGCCGTTGAAGCGGCCGCCTGCCGACCCGAAGAAGGACCCCTCGTCGCCGAGGACTCGCGAGAACGATACCCCGGGCTCTACACCCGCGGAGCCTGTTCCGGGCTGAAGGTGCTCCTCCGCCCTCCGTCCGTCGCGCTGCCGGTCGTTCTGACCCCAGCCGGGACGAAGCCCGAGACTCAGCGAGATCCACGACCCAGGCCCCGGAGAGTACATGCGGTAGTGGGCGAGAAGCTCCGGATCCGACAGACCCGAGAGCGTGCTCTCCTCGCCGGCCGTGGTAATCGTGCGGTGCGCAAAGGGCAATTGAGCTACCAGCGTCAGGCGGCTCCCGAAGGTCCGGCTCGCCGACACCGTCAGCCGGCTCTCCACCTCTTTCTCGCGTGTCCCCGGATCGTCCTCCGCGACCTGATCCTTGGTGTAACGGCCCGTGTCGAGGCCGACATGCCACGTCTTCGGGACGAACAACTGCGAGCCGATCAAGGAAAACGTGGGATCACCACACCGGCACATCGAGCACGCGTCGCTGGCGCGTGGGGCCATCGCCAGAACGAGCAGAACAAAAGATAGTCTCCGCATGAACCTCTCCTCCAGCATCCAAAGAAACAAGGGGGCCTCGCCTGCCGACGAGGCGGTCCACTCTCAGATCAGGAAGTGAAGGGCGGGCGCGGGGGCGGTGCGTGGAGCTTCGAAAAACCGTCGCGAGGAGCCGGTGCCGACATGTCGGAGGCGGCCATCATCAGGAGGGCCGGTGTTACCGCGAGCGGCACCGGAAGTGATCCGATCGTCGAACTGAGACCGAGCGCGCTGGTCGAATGATGGCACCGCACGGTCGCCTTATGGACGTCGGCCCGTTCATCGTGGCAGCGCTGCCCAGGTGCGGGTCTCTTCGAGGCGCAGCAGCACGCCGCCCTGATGCAAGCGCAACTCTCGCCGGCCGCCGCCTGCACAGACGACAGGGCGCCGAGCGAGGAGACGATGGCGACCAAGACGCCGGCCAAAATACGCCGCCACACCGGCGCAGTATAGACCTTCTGCTATCGGGACCGCACGAGGAGATGGGCTCGGCCTGGCGGCAAAAGCTGAGGGGAGTGGACGCCGCGGAACCACTCCCCTGAACGGCTACGGGGTGCCTCCGGTTCTGGTGCGGAAGGGGGGATTCGAACCCCCACGCCTTTCGGCACACGGTCCTAAGCCGTGCGCGTCTGCCGTTCCGCCACTTCCGCGCGGTACGAGTGTACCGCTATCTGATATGGAACTTGCTCTTGGTGACGCGTCCGGCCTTCACGCGCGCGAGGTACCAGGCCGACACGTCGTTCATCGGTACCCACCGCCGCTCCTCCTTGCGGTAGTGCCAGTCCTTCTCGACCTGGTAGAAGACCTGCAGGCTGCCGCCCTCGAGGATGTTGGTGATCTCGTTGTCGTGGTGGTTCAGCTCGTCGAAGTCGGTGATCGCGCGCTGGCCCATCTCGGAGTACGCGAGGTTGAGATCCTGCAGCAGCTCGTCGATCTCGGGATCGAGGTCGAAGACGTCCAGGCCCAGCCGGCGCGCCTCACGGCTCGTGATCGGGTACTGGTGCGCGGGATAGGACGAGTTGAGCTGCCGGCTGATGCGGTCGGCCTTCGCGCGGTCCTTCATATGATAGCCGAGGATCTCCCGGCAGAGCATCAGGGAGAGGCTGCTCGCGCGGTCGAGGGCGCCCACCACGAGGGGATGGAGGTACTTGTACAGCTCCTGGTACGGGTTGACGCCGCCGCCCCGCCCCGTCTCCTTCCACAGCCGGATGACGCGCTCGACCTCGTCGTGGCTCACCGCCACCAGGTTGTTGGTGTGGTCCACCGGGGAGAGGTCGTGCTCCAGCGACGTGTCCACCGCCGTGAGGAAGGACAGCGGCCCCATCTGGATCGTGTCCGCCCCGAGGGCGAGCATCGTCGCGGCGGACGCGCAGTTGAGGGGCGCCACCACCGTCACCTTCTTCGCGTATCGCCGCATCAGGTGCACGAGGCGCAGGGCGGCCATCCCGCTGCCGCCGTCCGACTTCACGAACAGCGTGAGCTGCTTCTGGGGACCCAGGGCCTGCAGCAGCTCGTGCAGCGCCATCACGTCGTTGTCGCAAACGGAGCCGCTGGTGGAGGTCCAGTAGGTCAGGAACGCGCCGTCGACGCTGCGCTGGATGCGGGAGATGACCCGCTGGGTGGCGTCGAAGAGCAGGGGCGGCGTCTTGATCCGCACCCGACGCCGGGCTTTGGGCATGGCCGGACTCTATACCATCACGCCGGATCGAGGCAGGCCGCGCCTTCGTTCTGCGCGTTGTTGACCGCGGGCCCGACCGGCCGCGCGGCGAGCGGCTCGGCGGGGTAGGGCCGGAACAACGCGCCGAGCGTCTCGGTGCTACCGGTGCCGGGAGCGAGCCAGCGGTCGAAGTCCGCCGGGTCGACGATGACCGGCATCCGGTCGTGGATGGGGCTCAGGAGATCGTTGGGCGCGGTCGTGAGGATCAGGCAGGCGGCGGGCGCTCCGCCTTCCGGTGCGGGCGCGGCGGGTTCCCAGATTCCCGCGAACGCGAGCGGCCGGCCGTCCTTGCGCGCGATGTGGAAGGCCTGCCGCCGGCCGCCATCCGCGGTCCATTCGTAGAACCCGTCCGCGGGTATGAGGCACCGCCGCCGGCGGAACGCGTCGCGAAAGGCCGGACGCGCGGCCACCGACTCCGACCGCGCGTTGATCAGCGGACCGCTTCTCCGCTCGCCGGGCCCCGCGGGAAGCGTCACCCCCCAGCGGAGCAGGTCGAGCTGCCGCGGCCCACCCTCCCGCAAGCGGCGCACGACCGCGACCGCTTGCGTGGGGGCGATGTTGTACCGCGGCTCGAGCCGCGGCACGTCGTCGAGGCCGAACGCCTCGGCGACGAGGTCGGGGGGGAGGGACAGCGTGAAGCGGCCGCACACCCTCCCATTCTAGACGCGGCTCAGGCGCTCGCCCGCTGCTCCGCGGGCCGGCGCTCGGGCGCGATCGCGGGCACCGCCTTGGCCGCCGCCGAGGCTTGCGCCGCCGCGATGCGGGCGCGCCGCGCCAGACGGGCGGCCGCGCTCTTCGCGGCCAGCGCCTGCGCGGCGCGGCGCTTGCGGCGCGCGACGAGCGCCTTCTGCAACTCGTGCTGCAAGTCGTCGGGCGTGCGCACGAGGGAGGACCACCAGGTCCACGGTCGATCGGAGGCGGTCGCATACTCGACCTTGCAGACGAACTTCATCCCGTCCGGTCCTTCGCGCCAGACGCCGAACCGCACCTGGACCGGCTTCATCTCCTCGTGGCGCAGCTCGTTCCACACGGCCTTCTCGAAGGCCTCGGCGAGGCGGGCATCGACGGCCCAGATGGGGTTCTCGCGGAACTGGATCGATTCCCAGAGGAGCTTGCGCAGCGCGCGCTTCAGGAACCGCGGGTCGCGCTCGGCCTTGTGGAAGAGCTTGCGGTAGCGCGTGCCGTCGGCGCGGTGCACGATCTCCCAATCGATGTGTTCGGACTTCAGGCGGGACGGACCTTCGAGCGCCACCTCCCACGCTCCCGCGGCGGAGTTGGGGGAGACGGACACCTGCCATTCCTCTCCGGCGGGTACCCCCAACTCGCCGAACGTATCCCGGAGCGCGCGCTCCGTGTCCGACTCGCCGATCGACAGCCGGCCAATGTTCAGTGACATCAGTCGTCCTCCGAAGTTGGCGTGCGCCGTTGTTCGAACCCGCCTCGGGTCCGCGGGGCGTACGAGCAACTCGTGTGCCAGCCGGCAGTCGTCGCCCTGGCTCGCGCTAAACTCTCGATTCTGTTGGCCTGGAGGGAGGAAGCGCATCGCCGATGCGGCTTGGACAGTCGGGTAAATCTTACAAACTTTGTACGAATCGCGATCGCTCGCGCCGCCCACTGTGGCGAGGCTCACATGACGTCGCCTGCGGGAGTAGAATGCCGTGCTTCCGAAAAGAGCTGCGGAGGATCCGCCGTTGCCCGATGCTCCCCTGGCGGGATTTCGTCTCCTGGTCGTCGAAGATGACGCAGACACGCAGGAAGCGCTGCGGAGCGTCTTCGAGCTGAAGGGCGCTGCCGTCACCACCGCCGGCTCCGCGCTCGAAGGCTTCCAATCGTTCCTCCGCTTGCGGCCCGACGTGATCGTGTGCGACCTCGGCCTGCCCGGCGCCGACGGTTACGCGCTCATCCGCCAGATCCGCGAGCTTCCCCCGGTGATGGGAGGCTCCACCGCCGCCGTCGCGGTCACTGCCTATTCGGCGGAGATGACGCCCAAGGTCCTCCACGCCGGCTTCCAGGCCCACCTGCACAAGCCCGTCGACCCCGAGGACCTCGTGAAGACGGTGGCCGCCCTGGCCCTCAAGGCGCGCCAGTAGCCTCGTGCCCGGTGATCGACGAGGTGGACCGTTTTTCCGCAGCCTGCTAGTGACTGATCCGCGGGCTCGGGCGGCCGAGCAGGTAGCCCTGCCCGTAGTTCACTCCGAGCGAGAGCAGGCTTCGCAGCTCGGCGGGATGCTCGATCCCCTCGGCCACGATGCTCGATTCGATCTGGCGCCCCAGTGACGCGAGCGCGGTGATGATCTCGCGCTTGATCGTTTCGAGGTGGAGGCCGTGGACGATGGAGTTGGCGACCTTGATGTACTCCGGCCTCATCTGCAGGATCGACTCCAGCCCCGAATAGCCCGAGCCCGCGTCGTCGATGGCGATCTGCAGCCCCGAGGAGCGCAGCCGCGCGAGCACCTCGCGGAAGGTCGGGTAGTCCCAGACACCTTCCTTCTCGGAGATCTCCATCACCACCCGGGGATGGGACCGCTTGATGCCGGCGAGGTTGCGGTCATCCAGGAAGACCGAGTGGGCGAGGAACTTCGACGACGCGTTGACGAAGAGCTTCGCCTCCTTCACCGCGGGGGGCAGGTGGGCGAAGATCGTCTCCAGGCAGAGGTTCTCCAGCTCCAGCTCGAGCCCGGCCTCCCGGGCGGCGGCGAAGAGCACGTCCGGCGTCTCCAGCGTGCTCCCCAGAGGCCCGCGGATGAGCGCCTCGTAGCCGAGCACCGCCTTCTTCCGGATGTCCATGACCGGCTGGAACACCGCCCGCAGCTTGCGCCCTGCCATCAGCGCGCGGAACTCGGAGATGAGCTCCTGCTTCTCGGCCGACTCGCGCACGCCGAGCTGGCGCGCGGCCTCCTGCAGACCGCGCAGGATGTGGCGTGAGGGGCGCACGCGGGGATCGTCGGGCACCTTGATGCAGCTCGCGTGGACGCTCATGAGGTCCACCGCCGTGCGGCCCAGGCTCTGCCGCAGGCGCCTCACGGTGCCGTCGCGGAACCCGGCCGCGCCGGCAGGTCGAACAGCACGTAGAACCCGTCCGCGCCGTTGAACTGCAGCGAGAGCAGCCGCGCCTTCAGCGGCGACGTGTCGAGGTCGGCGCGGAGGCTGTCGGTCGTGAGGCGCAGCACGCGGTCGTAGAGCTCCCAGCCGTAGAGGCTCTCCACGCCGGAGAAGCGGCCGAGCTGGAGGTAGATGACCCCGAGCGACGCAATCCGCTCGTTGTGGAAGTCGGCCAGCGGGTGGACCTTGAGGCCCGTGATCCGGTCGATCAGCAGGCTCTCGAAGCGGAGCCGCTCGATGGCGTCGATCTCGGCCGGCCCCACCGGGGAGACGGCCTTGACGCGGGTCCGGCCGCGCCGGGCGGGGCGCCGGTTCATGATCCACCCTCGAGCTTGGGCCCGCGCGTGAGGGACCGGACCTTGTCGCGGAGGTCGGCCAGCCGGAACGGCTTGGGCAGGTGGTCCGAGCCGCCCACCTGCATGGCCGTGATCTGGTCGCGCACCTCGCTGCAGGCGGTGAGGAAGAGCACGGGGACGTTGCGCGTGTGGGACTGGCGGCGCACGATCTCGCAGAACTCCCATCCGTTCAGGTTCGGCATGCGGACGTCGAGGACGATGAGGTCCGGCGGTTGTTCGAGCACGCTCTTGAGCGCGGTCGGCCCGTCGGTGGCCGTCTCGACCTGGTAGCCGTCGTCCTGGAGCGCCTCGCCCACCGCGTCCACGACCTCGGGGTCGTCGTCGACCACCAGGACCCGCGCGCTCACAGCCGCGCCTCCCGGGCGACGGGGAGGAGGATCGTCACCTCGGAGCCGCGGCCCGGATCGCTGGCCAGGCTGATCTTCCCGCCCTGCGGCTCCAGCAGGTCCCGCGTGAGGCCGAGCCCCACGCCCGATCCCGCGGCTCCGGAGGCGCGCGCGGCCTGGCCGCGGAAGGAGGACTCGAAGGCGCGCTGCTGGTCACCCGCGCTCATGCCCACCCCCGTGTCGCTGATGACGACGAAGGCCTGGGTTCCCGACCGGCCGGCCCGGATCCGGACCTGGCCCCCGGAGGGCGTGTATTTCACGGCGTTGTCGAGGACGTTTCGGAACGCGCGCTGCACCGCGAGCGAATCCGCGAGGATCGGCAGCTCGGGGCTCTCGGCGATGAACTCGATTCGGAGCTTTTCCGTGTGAGCCAGGCGATACGTGTTGGCGAGGGAGCCGAGCAGCTTCACCAGGTCGAAGCGTTCCCGCCGGCGGCGGCGCAGGCGGACGGCCGCCCGGGAGTCTCCGTCCACGTCGAGGAGCGATTCCATCAGCTCGATCTCGGCCCGCAGGTTCTGCACATGGTCGGCGACCGGGGGCTCGCCCTTGCGCGCATGATCGGCGAGCATCTCCGCATAGAGGCGGATGACGGTGAGCGGGGAACGCAGGTCGTGGAGGATCTCCTGCAGCCCCTGGCGCGGGGACGTCCCCCCTGCCTCCGGGCCGGCGGGCTGGGTGGGGGGGGCGATGCTCGAGGGCGTCGTCGCGTCGGCGGTGGACGCCGTCGCCGGCTCGCCGGCGCTTTCGCCCGCGGCCCGACTCCGCATCTCCATCGCGGCGAGGAGCGCGACCGGCCACAACAGCCGAAGCCCGATCGTGAGCGCGGCACCCGCCGACGGCGGGGCGCCCGACGCCGCGAGGCCGCCGAGGCCGAGCAGCGTAGCCAGCGCGAGGAAGCGCGCCGCCGGCGGGCCGAGGAAGCCGTGCGCGAGCACGAGGTCCACGAGCAGGATTGGATACAGCTCGCTGCCCAGCCCTCCGGTGAGACCCAGGGCGAGCAGCGCGAGGGCGAGGCCGACGGCCAGGTCGAGGGCGCTCGCGAAGGCGCCGAGAACGTCGCCGAGCGTGCCGGCGGCGAAGAGGCCGCGCCACAGCAGCGCGCCGGCGGCGAGTCCGGCCAGCGTCGGCCCCTGAACGGAACCGGCGGCGTCGACGGTCAGGGACAGCAGGATCCCGAAGAGGAGCAGGGCGGTCGATGCGAGGCCGCGCAGCGCGGCGCCGCCTAGGCTCCCCGATCTTCCCAGCGTTCCTCCTCAAGCCGCATACGCACAACCCACCCGCAGCCGGCCCGTGCGCAGGCGCGTGACGCTCACCGGCCGCATGGCGACGGGGTGGGCCTCGGAGCTGTAGCGCTGGACGACCTCGCCCTGCAGCCGGTCGGGCACCTTGTCTCCGACGTACGTGAAGGCGAGGCCGCCGTACCCGATGTCGGTGACCTCGGTCGACTGCCGGCCCGCGCGCCCCCCCGCCAGCTCCAGCGTCAACCCCTGGACCGCGAACCGGGGCCAGCGCCGCACCCCGCTGGGTTGGTCGGGCTTGGGCTTGGAGGCATAGAGCCGCACGTCGCTCATCTTGAGGATGAAGTTGATCGTGCGCCCGTCGGCGGGATAGGTCGCGACGCCGTAGTTGAGGTCCACGCTCAGGCCCACGCGCGGCGGCAGTCGGATGTGCGACACGCGCTGCCGGATGCGCTCGGCCACCGCCAGGGTGTGCACGAGGTCCGTGTTCGGCAGCACCGCCACGAACTCGTCGCCGCCGTAACGGCAGCCGGCGTCCACCAGCCGCAACGATTCGCGGATGCGGCGGGCGGTGCGCACGAGGACGGCGTCCCCGACCGGGTGTCCCAGGCGGTCGTTGATGGCCTTGAACCCGCGCAGGTCCATGAGCAGGACCGACACCACGCTGCCCGAGCGCTCTGCGCGCGACACCTCGCGCTCGAGATGGTCGAGGAGGAAGCGCCGGTTGTAGAGCCCGGTGAGCGGGTCCGTGATCGCGTCGCCCCGCAAGGTCACCAGGTCCCGGTCCGACAGAAGGCGCGGCTCCTGCAGCAGCCCCCGCTTGCTGTGGAACTCGTGGAGGAGCGCGGTCTGGAGGGACGCCGGTCCCGGCAGGGCACGGCTCAGCACCTCGTGCAGGCGCTCGACGTCGTCCCACACCGCGCCGACGCCGCTCTCGGCGACGGTCACGCCCGTCCAGTCCGCGATCAGCCGGCAGAGGATCTCCGTCCGCGACGTGCCCGCGTGCACCGCGGCTTCCAGGTCACGGCGGAAACGGACGACGGAGAAGTCCCGGGCCCGGCCGATGCGAGCCAGGCGCGCCACTCGTCCGTCCAGCTCCTCGTCGACCATGCTCAGCGCCGGCGGCGGCCGCGCTCGCGTCGGGGAGCCGGGGCGTGGAGGTCGAACAGGTCGAGCCGCGGCTCCCGCGCCAGGGTCTCGAGCGCCGCCGCCACCCCCCGCACCTCTTCCCCCAGGGGGAACACGAGCATCAGCTGCCCCTCTTGCAGGATGTCCACCAGCTCCCGGTCGGAGCGGGCCCATACCACCCGGGAGCCGACGACGAGCAGCCGCACGTCGGCCATCCCCTCGCGAGACGGGTCGAGCCGGCGCAGCGTCTGCACGCACTCCCGGATCTTGCTCAGCCCGAAGCCGGCCGCGCGAAGCCTGGCCGCCACCCGGAGCCGCACGAGGTCCGCGAAGGAATAGCGCCGCGCCGAGCCGTAGCCGCTGGCCCGGGCGGCCGAGGGCCGTACGAAGCCCTCGCGGTCCCAGTAGTCGAGCTGGCGGGCGGTGAGCCCGCTCAGCCGGGCCGTCTGTGCGGTGGAGAAGGAGCCTTCGAGTCTTCTCACGATGAATTTCAGGCTTGTATTCTTCCGGGGAGAGTACCACACGGGCGCGCCGGCGCCAAGGATATTGATGCGCGCTAGTCGTTCAGTCGTTCCCGGGGGGAGGACTTGCGGGCCCGGGCGCGCTCGGTGACGGCCTGGCTCTGGGCCGCGTAGGCGCTGATCACCACCCGGGCGGCCTCCTCGGGATCGTCGGTGAGAAGCATCAGCTGCAGGTCGCCGGGCGAGATCTTGCCCTCGCCGAGCACGCGTGCCTGCAGCCATCGGATGAGTCCCGCCCAGTAGTGACGGCCGAAGAGGATGACCGGGAACTGGTAGATCTTGCCGGTCTGGATCAGCGTGAGGGCGTCGAACGTCTCGTCGAGGGTCCCGAAGCCGCCGGGGAAGATGATGAACGCCGTCGAGTACTTGATGAACATCGTCTTGCGGACCATGAAGTAGCGGAAGTGGATGACGGTGTCGACGTAGGGGTTGGTCCCCTGTTCGAACGGCAGCTCGATGTTGCAACCGATGGAGCGGCCGCCCGCGAGGCGCGCGCCCTTGTTGGCCGCCTCCATGATGCCGGGGCCGGCGCCGGTGATGACCGCGAAGCCGGCCTTGGCCAGGAGGCCGGCGACCTGCTCCGCCTTCTTGTACTGCGGGTCGTCGGGGCCGATCCGCGCGGACCCGAAGACCGTCACGGCCTTCTGCACCCACGCCAGCGTGTCGAAGCCCTCGATGAACTCGCCCATGATGCGCAGGACGCGCCAGGTGTCGGTGCGGGTGAAGTCGGTGGCGGACGGCCCGGGGAACTGCAGGAGCTTCTCGTCCTCGGTGACCGGGGCCACGTAGACGTTGCGGATCGAGTCGTCGATGACCCGGGTCGCTCCGGCCTGGTGCGAATCCCCGATCTGCGAGGGGGGCACGCGGCCGGCGGCGAGGTGGCCGACCTCCGTACGCTCGCGCAGTCCGGCCATCGCGTCGGACTCGGCGCTGGCCAGCGCGGCGGGGTCCATCTTCCGGCGGCGAGGGCGGCGGGGCGCGGCCGCCTTGCGCGGCCGCCGTCGCTTGGCCGTGCTCATCGCTCCGCCATCAGTCCCGCGCGAAGTCGATGAAGCCGCGCCCGGGGTCCGTGCCGACGAGGCGCACCTTCACCTTGTCGCCCACGTCGAGGCCTTCCTCGCCCCGTATCACCCGCCCCTCCACCGGCGGTCGGAGCACGCGCACCCAGGTTCCCTTGGGGCTGGCGCCGGTGACGAGGGCGTCGAAGCGCGCGCCCACGCGGTCGGCGAGCAACATCGCGGCCGCCTGCTTGCGCACCTGGCGCTCGACGCGGTTCGCCTCGTCCTCGCGCTCGGTGCACCGCAGGGCGATCGCGGAGAGCGCGCGGTCATCGTAGGGCGGGCCCGTTTTGGCCAGCACCGCCTTGAGCAGCCGCTGGGTGACGAGGTCGGCGTAGCGGCGGCTGGGTGCCGTGGAGTGGGTGTAGTCGTCGACGGCGAGGCCGAAGTGGCCTTCGGTCGGCTGGCCCGGCTTCTGCAGCACGCAGTCGCCCGATCCCAGCAGCTTCACGACCGCGAGCGACAGGTCGGGATAGCGCAGCGGGTCGCGGGCGCGTTGCCGCTCCAGGAACTCGGACAGCGCCGTCGCGCTCGGCTCGAGGGGCAGGTCGTCCGCGAGCTGGCGGGCGAGCTCCACGATCCGGCCCCAGCGCTGCGGGACCCGCACGACGCGCCCGATCCACGGCGACCCATGGTCCTCCAGGAAGGCCGCCATCACGACGTTCG
This sequence comes from Acidobacteriota bacterium, assembly GCA_003222295.1. Lineage (GTDB taxonomy): Bacteria > Acidobacteriota > Vicinamibacteria > Fen-336 > Fen-336 > AA29. The sequence goes on from QHVP01000133.1 coordinate 28,555, forward strand.
CGGCGACCATGAAGTCCTCGATGAGCTGGCGGGCCCGGTTCTTGGGCTTGACCACCAGGCCCTTCACCGCCTCGCCGTCCATCTCCGGCCGCGCCTCGATCGTCTCCAGCGGCAGCGCCCCTCGCTCGTGCCGGCGCTCCCGCAAGCCCTGGGCCGCGGCGTCCTGCCCGCGTAGCTGCGCGGCCAGCTCCGGCGAGGCGGCGACCTTCGGCGGCGCCGGGCCATGCTCCTCGAGCCACGCGCCGACGGAGTCGTAGTCGAGCTTGGCGTGGTTGCGGACGAGGGCGGGATAGACCTCGTGGCCCGTCGTCGAGCCGTCCTTGGCCACGACCAGCTCGATCACCATCGCGTACCGGTCGACGCCCTCGCCGAGCGAGGTCAAGTCCGTGCTGAGCTCCTCCGGCAGCATCGGGAAGATGGCCACGCCCGTGTACACGGAGGTGGTGTTCCACCCGGCGTGCGCGTCGATGGCGGAGCCCGCGGGGACGAGGCGGTCCACGTCGGCGATCGCGACCCGCACGCGGGCGTCGCCGCCGGGGAGCGTCTCGGCCACCTCGATCTGGTCGAGGTCGCGCGACTCCACCTCGTCGATCGAGGACCAGAGCAGCGAGCGGAGGTCGGGCACCCCCGGCGAGGGCGTGGGGTCCGGCGTGCGCCGGAGGGCGGCGACCTCGGCCTCCACCGCCGGCTCGAAGTCGGCGCGGAAGCCGCGGTCGAGCATCGCCTGGCGCGCGGCGGCACGCAGGTTCAGGTGCGGCGTCACGCGGGACGGGGCCGCATCGGGGTCGGGGGCACGAAAAAGCCTAGCACATTAATGTGACGCCGCCGGGAGCGTCACACGCGGCCCGCGAGGCGCAGCCGCTCCATGGTCCCATCGGGACGCATGACACGAGGCGTCATCGTCAACGACGTTCACTCCCGGCTCAACCCCACGCGCGTCCGCGAGATCGTGCCGGTGGCTTCGCTCGACGCGCTCGTCGACGCCGTGCGCGCGGCGCGACGGCACGGTCTGCCCGTGTGCGTCGGCGGCGGCCGCCACGCGATGGGCGGGCAGGCGTTCGTCGCGGACGGCGTCTTCCTCGACACCCGTGGGCTCCAGCGCATCGGACGGCTCGATCCGCGGGCGGCCACGGTCGACGTGGAGGCGGGGATCCAGTGGCCGGCGCTCATCGACGGGCTGGCCGCGCGGCAGCGGGACGCCGCCGAGCCGCTGTCGATCATCCAGAAACAGACGGGCGCCGACCGCCTCACGGTGGGCGGCGCCGTCTCCGCCAACGTTCACGGCCGCGGCCTCACGCTGCGGCCGCTCGTGGGCGACGTCGAGTCGCTGGCGATGGTCGATGCGCGGGGGGAGGTCCGCGCCGTGAGCCGCGGCGAGGACCCGGACCTCTTCCGCCTCGCCGTGGGCGGCTACGGGCTGTTCGGTGTCATCGCGTCGGTCACGCTGCGCCTGGCGCCGCGCCGGAAGCTGGAGCGGCTCGTGACCGTGGAGCGCGTGGATGACCTGGTGGGCGCTTTCTCCCGCCGCGTGGGCGAGGGCTGCCTCTACGGGGACTTCCAGTTCGCCATCGACGAGTCCGCGCGCGACTTCCTGCGCCAGGGCATCCTCTCCTGCTATCGCCCGGTGGCGCCGCCGACGCCCGTGTCCGACCGCGTGCGGGAGCTGTCGAAGGACGACTGGCGGTTCCTGGTGGAGCTGGCCCACACCGACCGCCGCCGCGCGTTCCAGCGCTACGCCGAGCACACCCTGGCGACCGCCGGGCAGGTCTACTGGTCCGACACCCACCAACTGGGCGTCTACTTCGAAGACTACCACCGCGCGCTCGACCGGCGGCTCCGCGCGCGGGTGCCTGCGAGCGAGGTCATCGGAGAGCTGTTCGTGCCCCGCGCGGCGCTGCCCGACTTCATGGCCCAGGCCGCGGCCGCCCTGCGTCGCCGCGGCGTGGTGGTCGTGTACGGGACCGTGCGTCTCATCGAGCGCGACGGTGAGAGCTTCCTGCAGTGGGCGCGCGAGCGGTACGCCTGCGTCGTGTTCAACCTCCACACCGAGCACAGCCGGCAGGGCCTGGCGGCGACGGCCGGAGCCTTCCGGGCCCTGATCGACCTCGCGCTCGGGCGGGGCGGCAGCTTCTACCTCACCCACCACCGATGGGCGACGCGGGCCCAGGTCGAGGCGGGCCATCCGCGCATGCGGGACTTCCTGCGCGCGAAGACGGAGCGCGACCCCGACGGCCTCTTCCAGAGCGAGTGGTACCGGCACCACGTGGAGATGTTCGGGCCGTGGCAGGCGAGCGGGGTGCAGGAGCGGCGCGCGCGGCGCTACGCCTGAGCCAGCACCACCCACGCCGCGAGCGTCGCCAGCTTCTCGTCCTGGCGCCAGGGTGGGCCGAGGCTGCGTCCCATCTCGGCCACCCGGCGCTGCAGCTCGCCGGCGGGCCGGCCGGTCGCCTCGGCGGCGCGGGCCAGGAGGTCCCGCTCGCGCACGCCGGTCACGCGCAGCGAGAGGTGCTCGCTGGCGCGCACGAGCACGTCGCGGTACATCTCGCCCTCCGCGGCGTGGATGAACGCATGCGAGGCGAGGATCGCGTGGAGGTTGCCGGGAAGCGGACGGCCCGACGCCAGGAGCAGGGCGCAGCCCATCACGTCGTGCTGCCGCTGGCGCAGCTCGACGAGGACCGCCCACAAGGCCTCACGGGCCAGGCGGCGCGAGCTGTCGGTGCATCGCCCGACGATGCGCTGGGCCTCCTTCGGCTTCTTGCCCTCGGCCTCGTGGTAGGGCTGCTTCGAGCCGACGATGGCGGGATCGGCCAGCTCGACGCGGCGCCGCAAGACGACGTGGGGATCCTCAGGGGCCGCGAGGGCCACGAGCGCCGCCCATCCGGAGTGGGCGCGGAAGCCGAGCGCGACGCGAGCGCCCGTGCTCACGTCTTCAGAACGTGACCCGCATGCCGAGCTGGACGTTGCGGGGCGGCGCGGCCACGGTGACCTGCCCGAAGCCGCCCGAGCTCACGTTCAGCGTCTGGGTGCTGAACCGCAGGTTCGTCTGGTTGAGGACGTTGAAGAGGTCGGCCTGGAGCTGCAGCTTGACGTCGCCTCCGAGCGCGAAGCCCTTGCGCAGCGAGACGTCCCAGACCTGGAGGCTCGGCCCCCGGAACTGGCCGCGCCGGCTGTTTCCGCGCCGGCTTTCGGGGGCGGCGGCGAACGCCGCCGGGTCGAGCCAGTGCACGATGCCCGGGGAGACGTCGAACATCTGCGACTCGGGGACGTAGGCGTTGCCGCCCCGGAAATCCGCGCGCCGCGCTCCGCTCGTCGAGTTCCCCTGGATCGTGATCGGCGCGCCCGACTGATAGCGCCCGATGCCGCTGATCTCCCAGCCGCCGAGCACGCGCCCCACGCCCTTCTCGTCCTTGAAGAACGGGAGCTGCCAGGTCCAGGTGCCGACGAGGATGTGGGTCCGGTCGAAGTCGCTCGGCCCCCAGTTGTAGTCCTTGTTCAGGTAGTCCTCGGGGTTGTCGCCGTTGCCGCTGGCGTTGTCGTAGGCGCGGCTCAGCGTATAGCTTAGCGTCCATCGCAACCGGCCCTCGCGGCGGTAGAGGTACACCTGCAGCGCATGGTAGCTCGAGTCGCCGTCCGAGAGCCGCATGCGGATGGGCGAGTAGCCGTGATAGGGACGCAGGAAGTTCGTGTTCGCGCGCTGGGCAGCCGGCAGGGCGGCGTTCGCGGCCAGCGCGTCGAAAGGAGGCAGGTTGATGTCGGGCTGGCGGAGCAGGTTCTGTCCCTTGCTGCCCACGTAGCCGATCTCGCCGAAGATCCCCCAGGGCAGCTCGCGCTGGAGGCTGAGGCTCCAGTTCCAGGAGCGGGGCACCTTCAGGTTCGGGTCGATGGAGTCGATCTGGGCGATCGGGGCGGGGGCGGGGACGCGGCCGCCGCCGGGCGCCGCGAGGTTGCCGTTCTGGTACTGCGCGCTGGCGGTGTAGGGCGGGTTGTTCACCGGCCCGTTGCTCGCGCCGCCGAAGAGGAGGTTGCCTTCCGGCCGGTCGTAGAAGAGGCCCACGCCGCCGCGGACGGCCGTGCTCGCGTTGCCGGTGGGCGTCCACGCGAAGCTGAGCCGCGGCGCGAAGAGGTGCTGCGTGTCGTAGAAGCCGCGCCGTCCGCTGACCGGTACCCCGAGGACGGTCGGGGAGTTGCCGTTGGGCACCCGGATGAGCTCGC
>QHVP01000666.1 GCA_003222295.1 Acidobacteriota bacterium
AGACGCCGTCCGAGGGCCGATGGCTGGGCCTCGTCCCCGTCTCCGGCGACGAGAACACGACGCTCTTCCTCTCGGCGTTCGGCAACTTCGCGCAGGCCGAAACCCAGCGAAAGGCGGACGAAGACCTGCTCACGAACGCCGCCTTCAAGTCGGAGATCGAAGCCCTCGACAAGCAGGCCGGCGACGTGCACGCCGCGCAGCGCACCACCTTCGCGCGCTACCGCCCCGACCTCAGCTTCCATCCCGCGACCATGGAGGAAGTGGCGCAGTCCCGTTACTTCGGCATCACGACCGTGCGCGTGAAGTACAACCGCATGCCGGACTACGTCGAGTACGTGAAGGCGGTCAACGCCGCCCGCGAGAAGGCCGGGCTGCCCATCAAGCTCGCGGCGTATCAGGTCACCTCGGGCGGGCAAGCCGGCACCTTGGTCTACTTCCGTCCCCTCAAGAGCCTGAAGACGTGGGACGACGACTACGCGGCGATGGCGGGAACGGAGAAGGCCATGACCGAGGCCTACGGCGGAGAGGAGGCGGCCCGCAAGGTCCGTCTGCAGGGCGCGGACCTCGTGGTCGTCGCCGACAACGCGGTCTATGCCATGAACCCGAAGATCAGCCGCCCCGCCCCCGAGTTCGCGAAGTACGACCTCGCCTTCTGGGCCCCGAAAGCCACGGAGACCCGCACCGCCGCCGCCAAGCCGGGCGCCAGCAAGCAGCCGGCGTCGGTGAAGAAGGAGGCCCCCAAGCCGTAGTCGTCGCGTGGTTCGCTCTCCTCCGCGCGATATGATCGGGCCGTACGGAGGCCGCCGATGGCCGCACCCGCCCCCATCGTCGCGCGCGAGGAGAGCGTTCCCGAGTTCACGCCGCGCGTGGGCGGGCAGAGGGCGGAGTGAGGTGGCTCCGGGAGAAGTGGGCGCGGGCACGCGGCAGCGAAGACTTCGCCTGGGCCTGCCTGTTCACGAACGTGGTCGGAGTCCCCGGCCTGGGCACGCTGATGGCACGGCGCTGGGAGGGCGTGCCCCAGCTCATGCTGGCCATCATCGGCGGAGTGCTCCTCACCTGGTGGCTGGTCGCGTTCATGATCGCGGAGCTGCGGACAATGGAGCTCCCGCCCCCGGGAGGCCCCGCCCTCGGCCTCGTCGTGTGGGGGCTGGCGTTCTTCACCGCCGGCTGGCTGTGGGCGCTCGCCTCCAGCGTGGCCGTGTTCCGGGCGACCAGACGCGGCGGGCCGCCGTCCCGGAGAGCCACCTCGTGAGGAGGCCGGCCGTCCCCGGGCAACATCAGCGGCGGCAGCGCGAGATCACGCGCGACGTGATTTCCGAGCTGCTGGGCGGATTCTCGCCGAGGCCCAGGGAGTGGAGGCTCTCGTGAATGAGGGCCGCGTCGGCCAGGAAGGGGTCGTGGCGCGCGGCCTCCACGAACTGCTGAACGCACACGAGCACGATCTGGCTGCCCGGCCAGGTGAAGGCCAGCGTCCGCGGCGCGCGGCAACGGGCCTGGCCGTTGCCGTCGTAGAAGAGGAGGGTGCCGAGGTGCTCCGCGCCCGATTCGCCGGCGCGATCGAGGACCTCCTGCAACGAACGGCCGCTCGCGTCCTGGAAATCGGTGAAGAGGCGCTGGCAGCCCGGCTTCTCGAGCCGCGCGCGCGCGCGGTCGAGCGAGCGCTGCACCGTGCCCGCGTCGTACACTCCGCCGAGACGGACGCGGATCATACCCGACGCGGCTCTGGGCTCCGCGACCCCCATGGACGTGGCCAGGACGAGCAAGACCACGCCCGACAACACTCTCGCAGCATTCCTGGGATACATCGGCGACTCCTTCCCGGAGCCGCTTGGCCAAGGGCGACCGGCTTCTCTCGCTTGAAGGAACGACAGGGAGGGGTCGGAAGTCCTTCGGGATTGCTTCGAAACTCTTGAGATCGCCGGAGGCAGCGACGATACGGTTCGGGGAGTGCGAGCTGGACCTGGAGCGCCGGGAGCTACGGCGCGGCGGGCAGCCCTGCCACCTGACCCCGCGGGCGTTTGCCCTGCTGGCGCTGCTCATGGCGGAGCGCCCGCGCGCGGTGCGCAAGGCGGACCTGCGCACGCGGCTATGGCCGGAGACCTACGTTTCCAACACCGCGCTCGCGCAGCTCGTCACCGAGCTGCGCAAGGCGATCGGCGACGAGGCCCGGCAAGGTCTCTGGATCCGGACCGTCTTTGGTTACGGCTACGCCTTCGCGGGGGAGGCGGCGGAGGCGGACGACGCGAAGGCCGCGAAGCCGGCCCCGGCGGTGGGCCCCGCGCCGACCCGGTGGCTGCTCTGGCGGAGCCAGGTCCTGCCCCTGACGGAAGGCGAGAACGTCGTCGGCCGCGGGCACGACGCCCAGGTGAGGATCGCCGTTTCCGAGGTGTCGCGGCGGCACGCGCGCATCGTGGTGGCCCCCACGGGCACGACGGTCGAGGACCTCGAGAGCAGGAACGGCACGTTCGTGCGTGGCCAGCCGGTGCACCGGACCACCCCTGTGGCCGATGGCGACGAGGTGGGATTCGGGCCCGAGCTCACGACCTTCTGCGCGCCCTCCCAGTCCAAGAAGACCCGCACCGCCCCCCGGCGCCGGCGCTGACGGGCATCGGACGACGGGCGCTCAGCGCGCCGAGTCTGCGGCCGGCGCCGGCTCCAGGCTGCTGACGGCGACGATCGCGCGCTCCCGGCGTTCCACGCCCGGACGGATCTCCAGCGAACCCTTGACCAGCACGCGCCGGCCAGCGAGCGACTCCGCCCGCTGGCGGCCTTGGGGAAGCGACGTGAGGTCCAGCTCCCAGGTGGCGCCGCGGGCGGACACGACCGTGCCCGTGGTCTCCCCGCCGATGGCCATCATCCCCGTGCGCAGGGTGCCCCGGATCTCGACCCGGATGTAGTCCCCCGCGGGCGAAGGCGCGGCCGGCGACGCGCCGAGCGCGACCATCATCAGCAACGCTTGGCTGAGCGGCATGGGCTCCTCCTTACCCGTCCTCCGACAGCATAACCGCCCGACTCACGCAGGCCTCATGCCACGATCACATGCGCGTCAGGACAGTTGGCCCCGTCCGGCCTAACTTTGCGTCCAGGAACGGCATGGGAGGACGCGAATGATCGGGGACAGGACGGGTGCGCGCGCGATGTGGTCCCCGCCGGGCCACTGCCATCGGGAGGAGATCGAGGTCCGCACGCGGGCCGCCCTCGAATTCGTGGACGTCACCGCGCGCATGGCGGAGGTCGTCGAGCGGTCCGGCATCGCCGAAGGCCTCGTGAGCGTACAGTCCATGCACACCACGGCCGCGATCGTCGTCAACGAGAACGAGCCGCTCCTGCTCGCGGACCTGCGCGCCGCGCTCGAACGCGTGGCCCCCCGCCATCTCTCCTATCGCCACGACGACTTCGCCCAGCGCGCCGCCGTCGCTCCGGACGAGCCGGCCAACGGGCACGCGCACTGCCAAGCCCTCTTCCTGCGCGCCTCGGAGACGCTCGCCCTGGCCCGCGGCCGGGCCTGCCTCGGCCGCTGGCAGCGCCTGTTCCTGGCCGAGCTCGACGGGCCGCGGACGCGTACCCTGAGCGTGACCGTGCTCGGGACCTGACCTCCGGCCGCCGCCGGACGCGGCCTCCCGATAGAATGCCGCCATGGCCGACACGGGCGTGGCCGTCATCGGGGCGGGCGTCGTCGGGCTCGCCGTGGCCGCCCGCCTGGCCCCGAGCACCGAGGTCGTGATCCTCGAGCGCCGCGCCCGTCACGGGCAGGAGACCTCCAGCCGCAACAGCGAGGTGATCCACGGCGGCATGTACTACCCGACCGGCTCCCTCAAGGCGCGCCTGTGCGTGGACGGCAACCGCCGGCTCTACGAGCTCTGCGCGCGCCACGGCGTGCCCCACGCGCGGGTGGGCAAGATCATCACGGCCATGAACGCGGACGAGCTGCCGAAGCTGGACGAGCTTCTCCGGCTGGGCCACGCCAACGGAGTCGAGATGTCGCGGCTGACCGGGGAGGAGACGCGCGCGCTGGAGCCGCACGTCCCTTCCGTGGGCGCGCTGCTCTCCCCCAACACGGGGATCGTGAGCGCGCACGCGCTCATGGATTGCCTCCTCCATCTCGCGCGCGAGGCGGGCGCGCTCCTGCAGCCGCGGGCGGAGGTCGTCGGCCTCGCCCGCGAGGGCGCGCAGTGGAGCCTGACCGTGCGCGAGGGTGACGAGGAAGGGAGCCTCACCGCGGAGCGGGTGGTCAATGCCGCCGGCCTGGAGGCGGACACCATCGCCGGCCTGGCCGGGATCGACCTCGACGCCGCCGGCTACCGGCAACACTTCTGGAAGGGCAGCTACTTCTCCGTCCGCTCGTCCAAGGCCCACATCGTGTCGCGCCTCGTCTACCCCGTGCCCGGACACGTGAGCCTGGGCGTCCACGCGGTGGTGGGCCTCGAAGGCCGCCTGCGCTTCGGCCCCGACGCCGAGTACCTCCCCGACCGCGCCCTCGACTACAAGGTGAACGAGGGGAAGCGGGCCGCCTTCGCGGCCTCCGTGCGACGGCTCGTTCCCGAGATCGAGGACGACGACCTCGAGCCGGACATGGCGGGCATCCGGCCCAAGCTGCAGGGCCCCGGGCAGGGCGTCCGCGATTTCGTGATCGCGGAGGAACAGAGCCGCGGCTTGCCGGGACTGGTGAGCCTGATCGGCATCGACTCCCCGGGGCTGACCTCGGCTCTCTCCATCGCCGAGGAAGTGGCGCAACTCCTGGACGCGAAGTGACCGCCCTCTCCCTGGCCGCGGCCGCCTTCCTCTCGACCCTCATCGGCGGCGCCCTCGCCCTGCGCTTCTCGCGCGCATTCCATTTGATCCTGGGCCTGACCGCGGGCGTGCTGCTCGGCGTCGTCGCTTTCGACGTGCTGCCGGAGCTGTTCGAGCTGGCGCGCGCGCACGGCATCGACCCCATGGGGCCAATGGTCGCGCTCGTCACCGGATTCCTGCTCTTCCACGCCAGCGAAAAGCTCCTGCTCATCCACCATGCGCAGGAGGGCTCGTATGTGAACCACCGCCATCCCACCGTCGGCGTGCTCTCCGCGGCCGCCCTCGCCGGCCACAGCTTCATGGACGGGGTGGGCATCGGGCTCGGGTTCCAGATCTCGACGCACGTGGGGGCGATGGTCGCCCTGGCCGTGATCGCCCACGACTTCGCGGACGGCCTCAACACCGTCACCCTCATGCTGTCCCACGGCAATCCACGGGGACGCGCGCTGGCCGCGCTGGCGCTGGATGGAGCCGCCCCCGTTGCCGGAGCGGCCTCCACCCTTCTCTTCCACTTGCCCCCGTTCGCGCTCGCCCTGTACCTCGGCTTCTTCGCGGGCTTCCTGCTCTACATCGGGGCGTCCGACATCCTGCCCGAGGCCCACTCCGAGCGCAGCTCCGCGCTCACCATCCTGCTCACCTGCCTCGGCGTCGGCTTCGTGTACGTGGTCAGCCGGATCGCGGGCTGACCGCGGCTCAGGCGGGCGCACCTCGCTTGAAGAGCGGGCGTACCGCCGCCATCAGGATGAGCACCAGACCGAACGTGCACACCATCGTCGCGCCCGTGGGTAGGTCCAGCTTCACGGACAGGTAGATGCCGAGGGCGG
>QHVP01000134.1 GCA_003222295.1 Acidobacteriota bacterium
AGGTACACGCCGTCGCACAGGAGGCACGTCGTGGCCAGGATCGAAGCCCGCTCGCTGGCCAGCGCGCGGCGCGCGAAGGTATAGAAGACGGGCGCGAGAAGGGTGCCGGCGATCGCGGGCAGGAGCCGCCAGGCCCAGGGCTTGTAGCCGAAGAGCCAGATGCCGACCGCGATGAGCAGCTTCGCCGTCGGCGGGTGCACCCACTCCGTGGGGTTCTCTCCCTGAAGGTATTGCAGGGCCGTCTTCGCGTGATAGACCTCGTCGAAGACCTCTTCCGCGGGGAACCCGAGGCGTGGGAGCCGGAACACCGCCGCCACCAGCAGGAACCCCAGGGCGATGAAGCGGTCGCGGCGCGGACCGGGTGGAAGAATCGACATCAACCTCACGGGCCAGGAGTATACGGCGCGGTGCTAGTCGTCGCCGCCCGGCCGCGCCTGGGCCAGGAGCTCGCGAGCGTACGCGATCGGGATTCCGAAGGAGTTCCCCCCGAACTTCTGCAGCACGGCGTACTCGACCGCGATGACCTGCCCGAACTTGTTGAAGACCGGCCCCCCGCTGCCACCCTGGGCGCTGGGCGCGTCGAACACGATGTCGGTGCGGATGATGTCGCCGATGTGCCCCTGCGTGGTCGAAGGGCGGATCAGGCCTTGGCGGCTCAGGGCGAGGGTGACGCGCTCGGAATCCGTGCCGTGCGACTCGAGGATCCGCCGCACCACGCCGCTCTCCGCCTTGGCGAGGATGGCTTCCAGCCCCGTCGGATATCCCACCACCACCACCGGCTGGCCGGGCAGGGTGCGCCTACTCTCCTGCTCGAGGGGAAGCACGGGGATGTTCCCGCCCCGGATCGACGCATGGAGGAGGGAGAGGTCGTACTTCGACGAGCTGCGGGAGAGCTTGAGCTCATAGGGATCGTGCTGGCGCGGGAAGAAGGCGCGGAGATAGAGGAACCGCGGCGTGTAACCCTGCCCGTCGAGAGTGGCGGCGGTGCGATCGTTCCACCACGGCTCCGCGACGTGCCGGTTGGTGAGGATCAGCCCTCCCGTCTGAACGAGGAACCCCGTCCCGTAGTACTCGATGGTGTGGATGGCGCCCTCGCCCTCCGGAGTCAGGACGGTGGTCACGTCCTCCCCGGCGTGCTCGTCCGCCCCTTCCTTGTACCGCAGCGGCCGCCCGCTGGCGTCGTAGAAGGCGTAGGCCCCCTGGATGAGGCACACGCCGCCGCCGTACTGCCTGATGATCTCTTCCCCCACCGCGCGCTCGGTCTCCAGGCTGGCGATGCGCTGCTGCGTCGTCCCCAGCTCGTCGCGCAGGGTCTGTACCTCGCCGGTGGCGGCGCCGGCCAGCTTCGTGCGCAGGTCCTCCTCGCGCGAGCGGTAGTCCTCGATGCGCTGCTCCAGCGTGCGGCGCTCGGCGTCCGCCCGCCGGCGCTCGGCGTTCACGCGCTGCTCCAGCGTGCGCCGCTCCGCGTCCACCTCGCCCATGGTCTGCCGCAGCGTCGCGAGCTCGGCCTGGAAACGGCGGTTCTCGCGCCAGGTCCAGCCGAGCAGCAGGGCGGCCAGGATCCCCGCCGCCGTCACCATGCGGCGGAAGGCCCGGCTGCTGTGGGCCATCGCGCGCAGGATCAGGGTGTGCGAGACCGGAGCCGGGAGGGCCGCCTCGACGGGGACGGCCAGCAGCGGCTCGTGCGCGCGCGCCCGCGCGAGAGGCGGCAGCCCATCCCGCTCGAAGCGCAGCCGGGGGCCGCCGGGTCCCAGCGAGATGACGTCGCCGGCCCGCAGGACGGCCTCCTGGACGAGCTGCCCCGCGAGGAACGTTCCCTGCGCGGATCCGCTGTCGAGCAGTACCACCGTGCCGTCGCGCTCGAACACCACGGCATGGCGGGCGGCGGTGGCCGGCACCCGGATGTCGGCGTCGGGGTCGGAGCCGATGGTGGCGGGAAGGCGGGGCAGCCAGGCCGTCTCGCCCGTGCGCGGTCCGCTCACGTAGGTGAAGCCGACGCGGTTCACGTCAGTGAGGACGTGAAGGCGAGGGAGAGGACGGAGAGGGCGCCCCGGGAGAGGCGGCCGGGGGCGACGGTGCGAGGACGCCCGACTCCGCCGCCACCGAACGCGCGCCGATCCGCCGTTCGACCGGGACCCGGCCGAAGCTCACCCATCCGCTCGAGCCGACGCGGATGAAGAATTCCACCAGGGCATCGCGGTATTGCGGATGGCCGAACATGCCCTCGATCGGTCCTTGGGAGTGGTAGCGCGCGTCCGACTTGAGCGTCACCGGGATGGAGTGGCCGGGCGCGAGCGGCGCCTTGCGCGAGACGGCCTGCTCGAAGGCGGAGCCCCAGGAGAGGTTCTCTTCGCCCTTCCTCCGGAAGACGGCCATGGCCTGGACGGAGTGCTGGGGTGTCTCGCTGCGATTGTGGAGGCGGAACTTCACCGCGGGCGCGATGTACTGCTCGCCGCCCATGGTCGGCTCCACCGCCCAGTAGGCGTCGACGTCCGAGACGTCCAGGAGCGCCTTCGGTTCGGGCGTGCGGCAAGAGGTGGCGGCGAGGGCGAGCCCGGCCGCCAGCCCGAGGCGAGAGTTCACGATTCCATCTTAGCGCGCGGCGTCGTCGCCTCCGGGCCGCGACTCCGACACCAGGGGCAGGAGGAGGCGGAATCGCGCTCCCGAGGGGCCGCCGGGCGGGGCGTCGGCGACGAGCTCGATGGTGCCCCCGTGGTCCTCGACGAAGCGGCGCGCCACGGCCAAACCCAGTCCGGTGCCCCCCTTCTTGCGCGCGGTCACGAAGGGCTCGAACAGCGTGGCGCGGATCTCCGGAGGTACGCCGGGGCCTTCGTCCGCGACCTCGACGAGCAGGCGCTCCGGGGCGTCGTCGCGGGCGGACACCACCCGCACCGTGAGGTGGACGGCCCCCCCCCCGCCCATGACGTCGCGAGCGTTGGACGTGAGATTGCCGATGGCGCGGCGGATCTTGTCCTCATCGAGGCTTCCCGCCCCCTCCTCCGACAGTTCGAGCGCACGCACGATGGAGATGCCGGGAAGCTCCTTCTCGAGATCGTCCGCAAGCTCGGTGAAGAAGCGCCGCAACGGCAGCCGGCGAAGCACGACCCGGCCACCGGCCCGCGCGAAATCGAGGATCTCGGCCGTCATGCGGTCGAGGCGGTCCACCATGCGGACGATGAGCTCCGCCTGCGCGCGCACGGACTCGAGCGACAGCCCGTCCTGGAGCAGCATCTCCGCGTGCCCGCGCACGACGGTCATGGGATTGCGGAAATCGTGGGCGAGCATGCCCGCCATCGCGCCGAGGGCGGCCATGCGCTCGCTCGAGATCAGCTCCCGCTGGTAGAGATGGTTCTCGAGGGCCAGCGCGGCCCGGTTGGCCAGCACGGAGAGCAGCCGCACCTCGGTGGGCCGGAAGGGCATCTTCCGCCGCCCGGCGCGGGCGCCGAGAACGAGCATGCCGACCACGCCGCTGCGGGCCATGAGGGGGACGAGCACGCCGTCGCCACGTCCGTCCCGCGTACGCAGCAGCGTCCCTTCCGAGAGCAGGAAGCCCGATTCGGGAATGGGTGAGGCGGAATCCGGCCGCAGGGCGCTCAGGTGCGTCTCACCCGGCGTGAGCGCCTCGAAGTTGTCGAGCTTGCGGTTCCACAGCAGCAGGGCCGCCCGCTCGATGCCGAGCGCCTCCGGCAGGGCCGCCGTGAGCAGGCGGGCCAGCGCCTCCAGGGTGGCCGCCTCGAGCATCTGGTCGGCCAGCCGCCGCAGGGCCGGCGCGCGCGAGGTGAGTCGGCGGGAAGCGGGGGCCTCGAAGGGCCGGGGGCGCGTTGACACGCGAAAAACCGAATCGCTATGATACGACTCCCTGCGACCGCAGCGATGGTCCGCATCGCTGACCCAGCCGTTCGGCGTCAACCGGCTCCCCGGAGGCGGCCTGCCTCCGCGTAGCCGCGCGCCTTATCTGGAGACGGAGCTTTCATGATCGAGGTCGAGAACCTGACCAAGCGCTACGGCCGGCAAACGGCCGTGGACGGGATCTCATTCCGCGTGCACAAGGGCGAGATCCTCGGATTCCTCGGCCCCAACGGGGCCGGCATGACGACCACCATGCGCATCCTGACCTGCTACCTGCCCCCCACCGAGGGGACGGCCCGCGTGGCCGGCCACGACGTCTTCGAGCAGCCCCTGGAGGTCAAGCGCCGCGTCGGCTACACGCCGGAGACGCCTCCGCTCTACCCGGACCTGGACGTGGGGTCCTTCCTGGACTTCTGCGCCAAGATCAAGGGCGTTCCGGGCAAGGACCGCAAGGCCCGGATCTCGGACGTGATGGAGAAGACGCGCATCTCCGACGTCCGCGGCACCCTCATCGGCCGGCTCTCCAAGGGCTATCGCCAGCGCGTCGGCCTCGCCCAGGCCATCCTGCACAACCCGGACGTGCTCATCCTCGACGAGCCCACGGCGGGCCTCGATCCCAAGCAGATCATCGAGACCCGCGAGCTGATCAAGGGCCTCGGGGGCGAGCACACCATCGTGCTCTCCACCCACATCCTGCCCGAGGTCTCGATGACCTGCGGCCGCGTCGTCATCATCAACAAGGGGCGGGTGGTGGCGGAAGACACGCCGGAGAACCTCACCCACCGCCTGCAGGGGGCGGCGACCGTGCGCCTGGAGGTGAGGGGCGACTCGCCGGACCTGGAGACCACCCTGGCCGGGATTTCCGGCGTCAAGTCCGTACGCCGGGCCAAGTCGGGCATCTACGAGGTCGACGCCGAAGGCGGCCGCGACGTAGTCGGGGATGAGCCTGGAGGAGATCTTCCTCCACCTCACGACGACCGACGTCGCCGCGGAGGCGCCCGCGCCTTCGACGGTGGAGACGGCCGCGCGGCCCGCGGAGGTGCGCTCGTGACCGCTCTGCGCAACGTCTGGGCCCTGTTGGAGAAGGAGTGGCGCCACTACTTCGGCAGCCCCATCGCCTACGTGGCGATCTGCATGTGGACCCTGCTCTTCGGGGCCTTCTATGTCCTCGTCATCAACCGTTTCATCGTGGTCTCGATGCGCGCGGGCATGTCGGAGATGGGTGGCGGCCCCAAGCTGAGCCTCAACGACTGGGTCATCTCCGGCGTCCTGCACAACATGGCGGTGGTGGCCCTCTTCATCACGCCGATGCTGACCATGCGGCTCTTCGCGGAGGAGAAGCGGCAGGGCACGATCGAGCTGCTCCAGACCTCGCCCATCACCTCGATGCAGATCATCTCGGGCAAGTTCCTGGGCGCGGTGGCCCTGTACGCGCTCATGATCGTGGCCGGCCTCGTCAACTTCGCGCTGCTGTGGCACTACGCCACCACCCCGCCCGAATGGAAGCCGGTGGCGACGGGCGTGCTGGCGCTCCTGCTCGTCGGCGGGTGCTTCATCGCGCTCGGCCTCTTCGTGTCCACCCTTACCCGCAACCAGATCGTGGCCGGCACGCTGACCTTCGGGTTGCTGCTCGGCCTCTGGATCCTCGGTTGGATGGACGATCCGAGCGCGGGCGCGCTGGCCCAGGCCCTCGCCAAGCTCGGCCTTCTCACCCACCTCGAGAGCCTCATGAAGGGAGTGATCGACCTGCAGGACGTGGTCTTCTACCTCAGCTTCATCACCTTCGGCCTTTTCCTCGCCCATCAGTCGATGGAGAGCCAGCGGTGGAGGGCCTGAGCATGCGCCGACTCGTCGACTTCCTCGCTCCCATCGGGCTCCTCGTCATGGCCGCCGCCAGCGTGGCCGCGCGGCAGGGGTACGCGGTCAAGCCCAACCTCAGCACGTACCTGTTCGTGGGGCTTGCCCTCGTCGTCCTCCACCTCGCGCTGCGCGGGGAGGAGGTCTACCGCGCCATCGGCGGCCGGCAGCTCCGCTACGGCGGCAATACCGCCGTCCTCATCGTGGTGGTGCTGGCCATCCTGGTCGGCGTCAACTACCTGGTGTCGCGGCATCCGCTGAAGAAGGACCTCACCAAGAACCAGCGCTACAGCCTCTCCGACCAGACGAAGAAAGTGGTCGGCGGCCTCAAGGACGACGTCCGCATCGTCTACTTCCAGCGTTCCTCGGAGATGGAGGGGAGCGCGGGGGTCGACCGCGTGAAGGACTACGCGGGCCTCTCTCCGCACGTGAAGGCGGAGTTCGTCGATCCCATCGCCCGGCCGGCGCGGGCGAACGAGCTCGAGGTCAAGGGGCCCTGGCCCTCGATCGTCATCGAGCGCGGCGGAAAGCGGGAGCGCGTCAACAACGACTCCGAGCAGGACCTCACCAACGCGTTCATCAAGGTCACGCGCGAGAGCAAGAAGACGGTCTGCTTCGCGCAGGGCGAAGGGGAGAAGGACATCGACGACGGCGACGACAGCGGGCTGTCCACGGTCAAGAGCGCGCTCGCCCGCGACCTCTACGACACCAAGAAGGTCGTGCTGGCGCGGGAGCAGGCCATGCCCGCGGACTGCTCGGTCCTCGTCGTGGCCGGACCGCAGAACGACCTCCTGGCGCCGACGACGGAGATGATCCGGGCCTGGGTGAAGGCGGGCGGCAAGGCGATGCTGCTCGCCGACCCCGAGCTCAGGACGAAGACCCCGAACTACGACGCGCTCATCAAGGCCTTCAACATCGACGCCGGCAACGACATCGTGGTGGACGTCTCCGGATACGGACAGCTCGTGGGCACGGGCGAGCTCACGCCGCTGGCCGTCGAGTACGGCTCCCACGAGATCACGCGCGGGTTCCGCGTCATGACCGCCTTCAACCAGGCGCGCAGCATGGCCGCGGGGACGGGCACGGTGGAGACAAGAAGGGCCCGATCGCGCTGGCCGTGGTGGCCACGGTGACCGTTTCCCCGTCCCCCTCTCCCTCTCCGTCTCCGTCCGTTTTGCCGTCCGCTTCTCCGGCCGCCTCCCCCTCGCCCGAGGAATCCGCCCCCAAGCGCGAGGGCCGCGTGGCGGCGTTCGGCGACAGCGATTTCGCATCCAACACGCTCGTGGGCTTCCAGGGCAACCGCGACCTCTTCCTCAACACGGTGGCCTGGCTGGCCCAGGACGCGGACCTCATCTCGATCCGGCCCAAGGAGCCGGAGGACCAGCGCCTCGTGCTCTCACGCCTGCAGCAGCAGAACCTGGCCGTCCTGGCC
>QHVP01000135.1 GCA_003222295.1 Acidobacteriota bacterium
TGGAAGACCTGCTCGATGGGGACGACGCTGGCCCGCGCCGCCACTCCCGCTGAGGAGTAGACCGACAACAGGCGGCGGCCGGTGGGGTGGTCACCCAGCCAGTCGCTCACCCAGCCCGTGACTTCGTCCTGCGGGTACCGGTAGGGCGGCTCGAACCGCTCGATGGCGAGGAGGGTGGCTATGGGTTCAGCATAGCCCCATCCATCCAGGCTGGTCGTGATGCGCTACTCCTTGCGAGGGAGTCAGCAGCGAGATGCAGATCTATTCTAGAACGGAACGTCGTCGTCCGAGACCTGGAAGTCTTCGGCGGGCGGCCCCCCCGGCTCCTTCTCGGCTGCCCCGCGCCCGCCCCCTCCGGCCGGGCCCCCCGGGCCGCCTTCGCCCCGGCTGCCCAGAAGGACCAGGCGGGACTGGGGGCCGCTCACGCGGATCTTGGTCGTGTTGCGCTTGTATGTAGACCTGCTTGCCCTTCTGGCAGTAATCGCGGACGACCTGCGCGGTCTTTCCGAAGACCTCGACGCGGTGCCACTCCGTACGCTCCTGCTTCTGGCCGTCCTTGCCCGTCCACCTCTCGGACGTGGCCAGCGAGAAGTTGGCGATGGTCTCCCCGCCCTGGGTATAGCGGATCTCCGGATCCCGACCGAGGTTGCCGATCAGGATCACGCGGTTGACGCTGGCCATGTCAATGCCTCTCTAGCGTGGGTTGAGTTTCTCGCGGGCCTTGCGGCCGGCTTCCGAGTTGGGAAAGCGCTCGGCCACGAAACGGTACTCGAGCAGGGCCTGGCTCCGGCGGCCCAGCCTCTCGAGGGCCATGCCCTTCTTGAAGCGCGCGTCCGGGATCTTGTCGCTCGACGGGTACTGGCGCAACAGCTCGTCCCAGGCCTCGATCGCCTCCGGATACTTCTGCTTCGAGTACTGGCACTCGCCGATCCAGTACTGCGCGTTGTCGCTGAGGTCGGTGTCCGGGTAGTTGCGCAGGTAGTCGCTGTATTCCTGGATGGCCAGGTCGTAGTTGCCGCGGGCGTAGTCGGCGTAGGCCTGCGTGTAGAGCTCGCGGGGAGCGGGGGCCTGGGGGTTTGCCGGTGCGGGACCCGGGGCCGGTGTGCCCGGGGTGAACGGCGCGGCGGCCGGGCCGCCCGCGGCCACCGGTGGGAGGCCGGGAGCCGGATTGGCGATGGACGGTCCGGGAGCCGCGGCCGCCGGCGCCGCATCGACGCGTTCTGGTCGGCCAGCGACTCGTTGAGACGCTTGATCTCGCGGATCGTGTCCTCGGACGCCCGCTGCAGGTCGGCGATCTGCCCCTGCAGGGCCGAGATCTGGATCTGCAGCTGTTCGATGTCCTTGTTGGCCGCCATCGCCGGGAGCGGCGCCGCCAGCGCGCACAGGATCAGGATCACTCGACGAAGCACCGCGACCTCCTCGATCGAGCCCGACGCGGCTCGGAAGGATATTAATCCTATCGGCTGACGACGAAGTGCGCCCGCCGGTTCTTCGCGAACGCCTGCTCGTTGTTGGCGGGGTCGAGCGGCCGCTCCTTGCCCAGGGAGACGGTGTGCAGGCGATCGGCGGCGACGCCCAGGCTGGCCAGGTAATCGCGGACGGCACGCGCGCGCTTGTCGCCGAGGGCGAGGTTGTAGTCGACGGTGCCCCGCTCGTCGCAGTGGCCTTCGATCGTGACCTTCGCCGTGCGATGGTTCTGGAGCCAGAGGCCGTGCCTCTCGAGGGTGGCGCGCGCCACGTCGCTCAGCTCGGCCTTGTCGTAGTCGAATCGGATGTCCTCCAGGGGTCCGTTCTCGCCCGTCGCGTCGTTGACGGTGAAGTCCTCGCCGCTCGGATTGCCGCGGGGAACGGCGGCGATGTCGGGTCCTTCGGTGACAGGCTGCTCCGGCTCCGGCTCCGGCGTGGCCGTGGCGGGGGCGTGGGCGCCGGCACGCTGGCCGGATTCGGTCAGGACAGCCGGCGGCCGCTTCTTGGGACAGCCGAGCGTGAAGATCAACGCGACGAGCAGGAGCGGAATGGTCTGGCGTTTCATGGGACCTCGATTCGCGATGGCGCGGCCGGGCTCACGGACCCCAGTCCGGCTGGACGTTGTTGCCGGGTCCCGCGCTCAGCGTGTCGATGGTGCGGCCCTCCCGGTCGGAGACGGTGATCTGCCAGGTGTTGCCGCGCTTGCAGGAGAAGACGAGGTGGCGGCCGTTGGGAGCCCATGAGGGGTACTCGCAGCTGCCGCGGCCCGCGGTGACCTGACGGACCTGCCGGGTGGCCAGGTCGACGACAGCGATGTCGAAGCGGATCGGTCCGCCGACCTCGAGGCGCGAGGTGTAGGCGATCTCGCTGTATTCCTTGGACGGGTTCCAGGCGGGGGCGTCGTTCCAGTTGCCCACCGTTGTCAGCCGCCGGACGTTGAGCCCCTCGCTGTCCATGAGGTAGATCTGGGGCGAGCCCGCGCGGTCTGAGGTGAACGCGATCTCCTGCCCGGTGGGACTCCAGGTGGGTGCGGTGTCGCTGCCATGGCTGGACGTGATGCGATGCGCACCCGTCCCGTCCGCGTTGGCGATCCAGATCTCCAGGTTCCCGGACTTGTTGCTGGCGTACGCGAGGCGCTTGCCATCGGGGGAGAAGGTCGGCGCGAAGGCCTGGCCTTCGTTCTTGGTGATGTTGTCGCTACGGCCTTCGAAGATGCGGGCGACGAAGATGGCCGGGCTTCCCTGGCGGTACGAGGTGTAGGCGAGGGAGCGGCCGTCCGGGCTCCAGGCGGGCAGGATGTTGAGCGAGTTGTTGACGGTGATCCGCTTCGCGTTGAAACCGTCGTAGTCGACGATGTACAGCTCCTTGCCGCGCGGGGGCTTGGTGGCGTCACGGTCGGAGGTGAACGCGATCTTGCTCCGGGCCACGCCGCGGTACTGGGTGAGGGCGACGATGTCGTCCGAGGCCTGGTGGGCGAAGGAGCGCGGATTGTCCGCGCGGCCCGAGTAGCGCTTGGAAAGCATGACCTGGCGGCCGTCCACCGAGAAGACGCGCGTCTCCACGGCCAGCTCGCCCGCGGTCACCTGCGCGCGCATGATCACGCGGCGAAGAGGCTCTCCGGGACGAACTGGAACAACCCCTCGAACTTGAGGTCGGCACGCAGCACCTGCGTGAGCGTGCGACAGGCTTCACGGCTGGCCTCGTCGCCGGCGCGTGGGATGCAGTCGGGAACGGCGAACCGCTGGCCGCCACCAGTGATGATCACCTGCGTATTGGGTGGAGGAGCCTGGGCTGCACCTTCGTGCGCCCGCCAGACCGCTGTCGACGCGATCAGACCGACGACGATCGCGAGCCTACGGAGTCGGTTGGAAGAGGGCCTGGATGGTCATTTTGTTGGTGCCATAGGTCTTGGGAAACGCGCCAAAGGGCGCCGCCGAAAAGACGGACCGCATCGCCGCGTTGTCAAGCAACTGTACCCCGCTGCTCTGCACGGGGCGGACCGAACCGTCCTCCAAAGTGCCGTCGGCGAGGATGGTGAAGGAGACCGTGATCGGCTGACTGAAGCAGCTCTTCACCTGCCGGGTCCAGAACCAGTCGCCGGCGGCGTCGCTCCCGTTCGGCGTCCCCGGACCGGGCGGGCCGATGATGCCCACGCCTCCCGGCGCCACGCTTGTGCCCGTGCCGCTGACGGTCGCCTTGGAAGGCGTGCGCTCCGTCGGCGGCGGACCGGAATAGCGTGCGGGCGGCGCGGACTTCTCGGGCCTGGGTTTCGTCCGCTTGGCGTCGGGCGGCGGCAGTCCCTTTCGTGGCTCGTCCTTGGGAGGTTTGATGACCTTCGGCGGGGGAGCGGGCGCCGGTGGCTCGGGAGCCGGCGCCGCTTGCGTGGTCACGGGCGGGGCCGCCGCCGGCGCGGGCTCCGGCGCCGCCGGACCCCCTCCACCGCGTGGCAACGGCACGACGAACCCCGGCACCACTTCGATCGCCGGCCGCCGCGGCCCGAACCAGGACGCCGCGAACACGCCGCCCACGAGCAGGAGATGCACCATGCCAGACATCAGGATCCCGGCGGGGAAGCCGCGGTCCATCGCCTCGCGCCCTTCGAGGACGCGGTCGATGGCTTCGTTCATCGAGCGGTCTTCTCGGGAGGCAGGTCGTACACGAACCCGATCTGCTCCACCCCTGCGTGTTTCATCACGTCGACGACCTCGATCACCTTGCCGTAGCGCAGGGCCTCGTCGGCGCGCAGGTAGGCGACCTTCATCGACATGCCCTGAAGGCGTCCGCGGAGCTGATCCTCCAGCAGCGGGAGGGCGACCGGCTTGTCGTTGACGTAGATCGTCCCCCGCGCATTGACGGTCACGGTGATGTTGCGATCCTCCGGCGCGATCTTCGGCTGATCGGCGACCGGCAGCGTGACGTCGATGCCGCGACTCATCATGGGCGCCGTCACCATGAAGACGAGAAGCAGCACGAGCACGACGTCCACCAGCGGCGTGACGTTGATGTCACCCAGCACCGCGCCCGCGTGACGTGAGCGCATCGTGCGATACGTGGTGGCGGCATGGGATGCGCCGCCGGTGCCGCCCTGCCCAGTCGCCTGCATTCGCTTTACGTGAAGTTACGCTCGACGATATTCATGAATTCCAGGGCGAAGTCGTCCATCATCGACGAGAGCACCTTGATCCGGCTGTTGTAGAGGTTGAAGAAGAACGCGGCCGGAATGGCCGCGGCCAGGCCCATGGCCGTCGTGATGAGCGCGTCGGAGATGCCGGGCGCGACCACGGCCAGGTTCGCCGAGCCCATCCTCCCGATCTCCTCGAACGCGTTCATGATCCCCCAGACCGTCCCGAAGAGCCCGATGAACGGAGTCACGCTCGCCGTCGTGGCCAGGAACGTGATACGCCGCTCGAGCCGCGTGACCTCTCCCGTGGCCGCACGCACGAGCGCGCGTGAGAGCGACTCCAGGCTCCTTACCGTAGGACGCGCGGCGACCCCTGCGGGTTTCTCTTCCTTGCCCGTTCCACGAACCTGCTGGTTGACCTCCTGATAGCCGGCCTGGAAGACACCGACGAGTGGACTGGCTTGGAGCTGGACGCAGACGGAGTTGACCTCGGAGAACTTCGTGCTCTTGCGGAAGACGTCCAGGAACGTCCGGGATTGCGAGTAGGCGCGGTGGAGGGACATGCCCTTGTAGAGAATGATGGCCCAGGAGACCAGGGAGAAGAGAGCCAGGAGCAGGAGGACCCCCATGGCCACTCCGCTGGTGTGGCTGAGAACGCCCCGGATACCGCCCGAAAACGCCGCCGTAGACTGAGCCAGGATGAAGAGGGCGGTCGATGCCAAGGAACCTCGTTAAGTAGCGCTGTCCGCTGAGACTGGCACAAGCCCTTGGGGTCTGTCAACGAGAAAAGCCGCTTGGACCCCGCCTGACCCCTTGCAGAACCATCATTTACAGGCGCAGGGAGGGATGTGATCCTTTCCGTCGACAGGTACGATGCTTAAACTACTGAAAATAAAGAATATCGCCCTCATTCACGGCGTCGAGCTGGAGCTGGGCCCGGGTCTGACCCTCTTGACCGGGGAAACCGGCGCCGGCAAGTCCATTCTCATCGACGCCCTGGGCCTGCTGCTCGGAGCCCGGGCGTCGGCGGACCTCATCCGAACGGGCGAAGACCTGGCCGTCGTGGAGGCGATCATCGAGAGCAGCGACGCGCGCGCGGCCGTGGAGCGGCACGGCCTGCCCGCCGAGGACGACGAGATCGTGCTGCGCCGGGAGGTCCAATCCTCGGGGAAGGGACGAGCCACCGTCAACGGCGCGCTCGTTCCCGTCGGCGTGCTGCGCGAGCTGGCGCCCTTCGTCGCCCACATCCACGGACAGCACGAACCGCAGGGCCTCCTCGATCCGCAGACCCACGTCGATCTCGTGGACCGGCACGCCGGCCTCGACGGGGAGGCCACGGCCATGGCGGAGCCCCTGCGCCGGCTGCGCGAGGTCGAGGCCGCGCTCGAGTCGCTCCACCGTGACCGCCGCGAGGACGAGCGACGCCGCGAGATGCTCGAGTACCAGGCGGTCGAGGTCGAGCGCGCGTCGCTGCAGCCGGGGGAGGAAGAGGCGCTCAGGCAGGAGAAACGGCTGCAGGCCAATGCCGGCCGTCTGGCCGAGCTCTCGGGCGAAGCGTACGGCGCCCTGTATGAGGACGAGGAGGCCGTGCTGACGCGGCTGGGCCACCTCTACCGGAAGATCGAGGAGCTGGCGCGAATCGATCCGCGCTTTGGGCCGTACGTCGAAGCGCGCGGCGCGGTACGGGCCCAGCTCGACGACCTCGCCTTGTTCCTGCGGGATTACCGCGAATCGCTGCAGGTCAGCCCCGGCCGGCTCGACGAGATCGAGAGCCGCCTGGCCCTCATCGAGCGCCTCAAGCGCAAGTACGGGGCGACGGTCGAGGACGTGCTGTCGTTCGCCGCGAAGTGCCGGTCCGAGCTGCGGGAGATGGGCTCCCCGGAGGAACGCGAGCGTGCCCTGATCCAGGAGCGCGAGGCGCTGGCCGGCCGCTTTCTCGCCGCGGGCGTGCAGCTCTCGCGCAAGCGCCGCGCGGCCGCGCGCGACCTGGAGAAGAAGGTCCAGGGCGAGCTCGCCCTGCTGGCCATGGAGCGCACGCGGTTCCAGGTGGCGTTCTCACCGGACAGCCCGGCCGGCTCCACCGCGGATACGTCCGGGTGGACCGAGCGGGGCCTGGAGACGGCGGAGTTCCTGCTCTCCCCGAACCCGGGCGAGGAGCTGCGCCCGCTGGCGCGCATCGCTTCCGGCGGCGAGCTCTCGCGCATCCTGCTCGCCCTGAAGTCGGTGGCCAGCCTCGACGCGCGCGGCAAGACCCTCGTGTTCGACGAAGTCGACGCCGGGATCGGGGGCCGGGTGGCGGAGGTCGTGGGCCGGAAGCTTCGCGACATGGCCCAGCGGCATCAAGTCCTGTGCGTCACGCACCTCCCGCAGATCGCGTCCATGGCCGACCGCCATCTCGTCGTGCGCAAGCAGGTCGAGCGCGGGCGCACGACGACCGAGGTCGGCGTGCTCGACGCGTCCGAGCGCGTGGAAGAGGTCGCGCGCATGCTCGGCGGGGAGACGGTGACGGATGCGGCGCGGCGCCATGCGCGGGAGATGGTCAAACAGGCGCGGGCGTAGCAAACAAAGAAAATGGTCAACGGGATCCTTCAGGGAATAGAATGGATCTCCGCGCCATGACGATGAGAAACCGCTACTACATCGAGACGTTCGGCTGCCAGATGAACGTCAACGACTCCGAGAAGGTCGCCGGGCTTCTCGAGGCGGAAGGGTACGAGAAGACCGAGTCGCGCGACAGCGCCGACGTCGTCTTCATCAACACCTGCGCCGTGCGCGAGGCGGGCCAAGCGCGCGCGGCCGGAGCTGGTCGTCGGCGTGGGGGGATGCGTCGCGCAGCTGCAGGGCACGGCCGTCCTGGATCGCGCGCCCCAGGTCGACGTGCTGGTGGGCACGCACGACCTGTCCAGCGTTCCCGATCTCGTCCGGCGCGCGCGGGCGGGGGAGGGCCGCGGCGTGGACCTCGATCGCCGCGCGGACAGCTTCGACGTCCCTGACTCCGCGGTGGCGCACTCGAGCCGCGTGCGCGCGTACGTCACCGCGATCGAAGGATGCAACCACGTCTGCAGCTTCTGCGTCGTGCCGCGCACGCGGGGCGCCGAGGTCTGCCGCCATCCCGACGGCATCGTCGCGGAGGTGCGGTCCCTGGTGGCCCGTGGCTAT
Organism: Acidobacteriota bacterium; assembly: GCA_003222295.1. Taxonomy (GTDB): domain Bacteria; phylum Acidobacteriota; class Vicinamibacteria; order Fen-336; family Fen-336; genus AA29. The sequence continues at coordinate 7,748 of QHVP01000135.1, forward strand.
CCGGAGGTGATGCTGCTCGGCCAGACCGTGAACGCGTACCGCTACGGCGGCGTCGACTTCGCGGGGCTTCTCGCGCGCGTGGACGCGATCGACGGCCTGCAGCGCCTGCGCTTCACCACCTCGCATCCCGAGCACGTCGACGCGGCCATGGCGCGCGCGCTCCGTGACCTGCCCCGGATCTGCCCCTATCTTCACCTGCCCGTCCAGTCCGGCTCCGACCGGGTCCTGGCCGCGATGCGCCGCGGTTACACCCGGCAGGAGTACCTCGACACCGTCGCGCTCCTGCGGGCGCACGTCCCCGCCCTGGCGCTGACGACGGACGTGATCGTCGGATACCCGGGCGAGACGGAGGGCGAGTTCGAGGAGACGGTCAGCCTGGTGGAGGACGTCGCGTTCGACGGGGTGTTCGTCTTCATGTACTCCCCCCGGCCGGGTACCGCGGCTCTTCGCCTCGCCGACGACGTGACCGGTGACGAGAAGCTCCGCCGGCTCCAGGTCGTCAACACCATGCAGCAGCGCGCCCAGGAGGGTCAGAACCGGTCCCGGATCGGCCGCCGGGAGGAGGTCCTGGTGGATACGGTGACGGGGGAAGGCCGCGTGGCGGGACGGACGCGCGATTTCCGGATCGTGCACCTCGATGGCGACGAGGGCCTGCTGGGCCAGACGATCGAAGTCGAGGTCACGGCGGCCGGGTCGAACTCCCTGGTGGGATCGAGGTCCCAAACCTCTCATTGACGCCACCTTCCGCGGCTCCTATATTCTGACCAGCCGGAGGGGCTTCCCCTCGGAGGGCGGGATGCAGATCGAGATGAATATCAAGGGGTTGATGATCGACCCCATCACGAACATGCCGATCATCATCCTCCGCGACCAGGAAGGGCAGCGCATCCTTCCCATCTGGGTGGGGGTCTTCGAGGCCAACGCGATCGCCCTCCAGATCGAGAATGTCCAGACGCCCCGGCCGATGACCCACGACCTCCTGAAGAACATCATCGACGACCTGTCCGCCCAGGTGGAGCGCATCGTGGTGACGGAGCTGAAGGAAAACACCTTCTACGCGCTCACCCACCTGCGCACCAACGGGCACTCCATCGAGGTGGATGCGCGGCCTTCCGACGCCATCGCGCTGGCCTTGCGGACCCGCTCGCCGATCTTCGTCGAGGAGGCGGTCATCCAGAGCGCACGCAGCGTCGAGAGCTCGCGCGAATCCTCCATGGACGTCACCCGCCTCCAGAAGTGGCTCGAGGGTCTTTCCGAGGACGAGCTGGGCAAATACAAGATGTAGCGTTTCCGGCTTCCGCCGGACCTCTGCGGACACCTCCGCCGACCACACTACAGCTCGCGGTGCCGGGGCTCACGGCCCCAGCATTTAGCCTTGACCCTGGGAAACGCCTTTGCCTAAGATCCCGATGGTTCGGATGTTTCCCGCCGTCCTCCTCCTCTCGGCCCGCCGCGCTGACGCCCGCCCGGGCATCGGAAACGGAGGCATTCGTTGATCGTCATCGCCATCGCCAATCAGAAAGGCGGAGTGGGCAAGACCACGACCGCCATCAACCTGGCCGCGGCCCTCGCGCAGCGCGGCCGGCGTACGCTCCTCGTCGATCTCGATCCGCAGGCCAATTCGACGATCAGCTACCTCGACGTGCGCACGCTTCCGAAATCGATGTTCGACGTGCTCTCCAACGGCACGCCGCTCAGCGACGTGATCACGGCGTCGCCCGTCGCCAACCTCGACGTGGCGCCGTCGCGGATCGCCCTGGCCAAGCTCGAGTCGCAGCTCATCGGCGAGGTCGACGCGCACTTCCGGCTGAAGGATCGCCTCGACCTCGTGGCCGATCGATACGAGTTCGTCGTGATCGACACGCCGCCCGCGCTCGGTCTCATCACCGTCAACGCGCTGGTCGCGGCCACCCATCTGCTGATCCCGGTCCAGTCGAGCTACTTCGCGCTCGAGGGCACCGACGACCTGCTGGAGACGGTCGAAAAGATCCGGTCACGGCCCAATCCCAACCTCAAGCTGCTGGGCGCGGTGATCACGCTGCACGACAAGCGCACGACCCTCTCGCGGGATGTGCAGAAGGCCATCACGGAGGTCTTCGGCGGCCGCGTGTTCCGCACGACCATCAGCAAGAGCATCCGGCTCGAAGAGAGTCCGGCGCACAAAGAGTCGATCTTCACCTTCGCGCCGCAATCCAGCGGGGCCTACGAGTACTACCGCCTCTGCGAGGAGGTCATCGAACGTGTCTAGCCCGCGTCGGATCGGTCTGCCGGAAACGCTGCGCATGCGTCACGACGTGCACTTCGTCGATCAGCTCGGACGTCCGGGCGGCGAGCCGGTCGGACGCATGGTGCCGATCGAAGACATCGAGCCCAATCCGCATCAGCCGCGCCAGCACATGGGCGACCTCACCGAGCTGATCGCGTCGGTGCGCGAGAAGGGCGTGCTGGAGCCGATCCTGGTTCGCCCGCGTGGCGCGCGGTTCCAGATCATCGCGGGTGAGCGCCGTTATCGCGCGGCGATCGAAGCCGGACTCGGCGAGATGCCCTGCATCGTGCGTGAGACGTCGGACTCGGAAACGATGGAGCTGGCCCTCATCGAGAACCTCCAGCGCAAGGACCTCAGCGCGTTCGAGGAGGCGGACGGACTGAAGACGCTGGCCGAGAGTTACGGCTACACGCCCGGGAGCGCGATGCCGGAAGACGTGCGCGACGCATGTCGGCGCGCCGACATTCAGTCGAAGTCATTGCTGCTGCAAGTCGTTCGTCAAGGCGATCTCCAGAAAATGATGGCCCTCGTCCAGCGGCTGCACCACGAAGGCGGTCGTCCGACGCGCGAGGACGCGCGACGGATGGCGAAGCAGGGAAAGGCGAAGGCAGCGAAGGGGCGGCCGCGTCACTACGTGTTCCGCTACCAGCCACGCGAGAAGAACTTCGCTCTCGCGCTGCAGTTCCACAAGAGCAATGTCCCGCGCGAGGAGATCGTGCGCGCGCTGCAGTCGATCATCGAGGATCTCCTTCGCGAAGAGGCATAATCGCCCAATCTTGGCATCGTCGCTCGGGTCGCGGTTCGCTCGCTCCGCGAGCCCACATGTGAAAAATTGACGATCATCCGTGCCGCTCGCTCGCTCGCGACCAGCGATGCGACGATGCCCCTTGAAAGCGCGACGCGACTCAGCCCCTGCGCTCATTCGCCAAAACGGACTACCGCTCCAGGATGAACTTCTCCGTGAGGTAGCGGAGGGCGCGGGTGAGGCCGAATGCGCCATAGGACCCGGCGTAGACGACGGCGAGCCATCGGCTGCGCGCCCACAGCCATTCGGCGACAGCGGCGAGGGCGAGACAGAAGAGAGGGGCCACGACCTCGAGGTCCTTGTTGTAACGCACGAGGTTCGGGCCCGGCAGTCCGGCGGAGAGCAGGTTCAGCACGAGATACGTCGCGGCCCAGGCGAGGACGAACGCGGCGTGGGGCCAGGACGCTTGCGCCCGCCACACGAGCATGAGGCCCGCGATCACCGCGAGCGCGAAGACGCCGTAGAACACATAGAGCCTCCACGCCGCCTTGCGCACGCCGCGCCAGGGATTGACGGTCGGCCCCGCGAACGGATCGTCGGGCTCCTGCGGCGCCAGCTCATCGGCGGGGACAGGCGTGCTCGGCTTCTCGAGAAGGATGCGCTCCTCCGCCATGGGCACGCCGCGTCGCATGTCGATGAAGGTCGGCACGTAGCGTCCGTAGAAGGCGACGAGGGACAGCAGGGCGCCGAGCGCGCCCGCGATGACCAGTCCCATCGCGCGCCGCCGCGTCTCCGCGGAACGGTCGCGCGCGATCAGCATCACGAGGAAGAGCGGCAGCAGGACCGCGAAATTCAGGAGCGACTGCGTGTAGGTCAGTAGCGCGAGGGCGATGAGCGCTCCCAGCGTCATCACGACGCGCGGACGATGCAGCTCCTGCAGGCGGGCGAGGAGATAGAGGATCACGATCGCATCCACCGCATGTCCGACCATGGCGGGAAAGTAGGCCAGGCTGAGTCGCGCGAGGAACAGCGGCAACAGGGCCAGAACGGCCGCGGCCGCGACGGCTGTCCACGCCTGTGCGCGCAAACGCCGCGCAATGCCGAATACGAGGAAGGCCTCGAGGCTGTTCACCGACGCCGCCAGCACCGAGACCGCGACCTCCTGGCGCATGCGCGCGAACGTCACCAGCGGCCAGCACAACATGTAGAACGCGGGCGGATAGGGGAACGCGTACCAGTGCCCGTTCTCCATCTGCAGCCCGAGGCTGAATCGGAACTGGTCCTCCGTGAAGTGGCGCAGGAACCCGACCAGCCCGCGCCGTGCGAGCTGCCAGGCGAAGAGCGCGTGCACGCGTACGTCCGGGTAGTAGAACTGCGGGTGCAGAAGCATCGCGAGGCGCAGGGTAAGAGCACCCAGGACGATGAGCACGAGGGCGCCCCCGACCCTCGCGTCGGCGATCTCGAGAGCCTCGCGCGTCCGCCGCCAGCGCGCGACGATGACGGCGATCGCCGCGACGGTGGCGTAGACGGCGCATCCCTCCCTTGCGACGCGCTCCGCAGCCAGGATGTCCCCCCCGCATCCGGCGGCCGTGACCGCGGCGAGCGCGAGCCCGTGCAGCAAGGCGGCGCGGAGGGAGGCCCCGGCGAGGCGCGGCGCCACGAAGGCCACGATCGCCAGCAGCAGCATGGCGAGGCGGGTCGCGCCGAGCAGATCGAAGCGGGCGCCCCGCCCCACGCGCTCGAGCTGCATCCAGTCGATCGCGATTCCCAGTGGCCGCGGATCCCTCGAAGTTGAATCGATCGCGAGCCGGAACGGAGCGCGGCCTTCCAGCGGAGGCAGGTCCACCGCCAGGGTCCGATAGGCCACCTGGGGATCGGCCTGTATGTCGAAGACGGACACGATCCGGTCCTCTGCTCGGAACGTAACTCTAGCCGGTTCAACGAGATGACGCCTGATTCGCATCGTCAGGCGAACGCCTTCGCCCCGGGCGAGGATCGGGAGTCGCACCGTCGCGTGGGGCGTCGTCCAGTGGAAGCGCGTGAGGCGATCGCGCTCCCAGTCCTCGCGGAACCCGGTCACGTAATCGAAGTCGTTGGGACCGAGGTTCAGGACGGCGGGCCGTGCATGGTGGGCGGCAAAGGCGGGGAGGAGCCACGCCGCCGCCGCCAGCACGAGGAGCGCCGCGAGGTCCGGGACGATCCGGCGGATCGGGCCAGCGGGCGCCCCCGACGACGACGGGCCGGCTACGCCGTCACCAATACGGCGGCGTAGTAATCGCAGATTCCGCTCTGCATGACGAGCTCCCGCTCCACCCGGCCCGCCTCGGCGTAGAGCCGACGGTAGTCCTCGACGGGGCGGATGAACTCGCCATTCTCGACCTGATGGATGAGGTGCCCGATCAGGTTCATGCGAGAGACGGCCGGTATGTCTTCGATGACGAGGACGCGCCCGCCATGCGCGAGCAGGCGGCGGCACTCGGAGAGGACGCCACGGACTTCGTCGTCCGGGAGGTGATGGAGGAGCCCGAAGATGAGGATCTGGTCGAAGCGGGCGTCCGGCAGGTCCACGTGCTTGGCGTCGGAGACGATGAACGCGCCCTTGCGCGTGCGACGCGCGTGGTCGATGTAGCGCGCGTTGAGGTCCACGCCCACGTAGTCACCCGCCTCGAAGAGGTCGGCGAAGGCGCCGGGCCCGCAGCCGAGGTCGAGCGTGCGCGCGGACGGGCCCAGGTCCAGCTCGCGGCGGATGGTCGAGCGGATCGCGCGGAAGTCGTTCTCGAGGATCCCACGCACGAAGATGAAGAGCACGGGGTGATCCGAGATCTTCTGGACGAGGGTGGCGAAGAGTCCCATTTGCTACGTCTTCAATCTCAGGGGGGGGATGTCGCTCAACCACGACGGGCGCTCACTCCCCCCCTGAAACCCCCCACCGCCGACCGCCACTGCGTGGCGCTCGGCTCCTGATCGGCTCGTTACCCGTCTCACTCGAAGTTCAAAGCCTGGACGGGATCCATGCGCGCGGCCTTGACCGCGGGGTAGAACGAGCCGAGCAGGCCGCCGGCGAGGCCCAGGGCGGAGGCGATGAGCGCCCACTCCCGCGTGAGCTGCACGGTGAGAGTGGGGAAGACGCGTGGGAGCAGCCAGCGGCCGCTGAGGGCCAGCGCGATGCCGACGATGACGCCGGCGAGGCAGATGAGCGCGCTCTCGTTGATCACGAGCTGCACGACCTTGCTCTGGCTGGCCCCGATGGCGCGCAGGATCCCGATCTCGCGCGTCCGCTCGATGATGGTCGTGTACATGGCCAGCAGCACCACCAGGAACGAGATCACCACGGCCATGCCGGTCAGGGCCTCCTTGAACTGCTTGAGGCCGGTCGCGTTCTCCTGCATCACCTTCGAGACCTGGGCCACGGGCGTGATCTTGTGGCCGGGGAAGCGCGCCTGCAGGGCCTGGGTGAGCTTGTCCGCCTCCAGCGCGGACCGGCCCTTGATCAGGAAGAAGGAGGCGCGGTCCGGCGTGCCGATGGCCTCCTGCACGTCGGGCAGGCGGGCGTAGAGCCGTCCCCCTGCCCCGGCGCGGATGACCCCGACCACGGTGAAGTCGCGGTTGATCATGGGGAGCTTGTCCCCGGCGTGGATGCGGGTGGCGTCCGCGAGCACGGTGTCCATCACGAGGTCGTAGGGCTTCTCGAGGGTCCGCCCCTCCAGCACGTCGAAGCCGCCGGAGATGCGCGCGAACGAGGGATAGTCGATGGCCCACAGGTTCACCGCGCGTGACTCGCCCTTGATGTTGGAGACGTGCCAGTTCAGGACGGGCGTCACCTCGGTCACGCCCTCCACCTGCTTCATGATGTCGATGTACTTCAGGGGCATCACGGCGCTGGTGGCGCCCAGGATGAGCGAGGCGTCCGGAGGCTGGAAGAGGACGTCCGCCCCCACGTTCTGCAGGCGCTCGGCGATGTCGCCGAGAGTCCCGTTGGCCATGCCGACCAGCAGCATCACCATCGCGACCTCGACCGCCACCGCCAGGACGGAGACGGCGGTGCGGGTCTTGCGATGCATGACGTTCGCGGCGGCCAGGTTCGCCATGGGAAGTGAAGCGACCTCCGGACATGGCCCGTCCCGATGACGCTAGACTAGGAACGATACGAGATCGGAAGGGCGGCATCGCGCCGCATCGTGCGGCGCGGAAGGAGACGATAACCGCCGCTCGCGGAAGCGTCAAGGCAGATGGGCGCCATCTGCTATGATCCCGAGCTTCTCCGACCGGCCGCGCGGGAGGACCCTGAACCAATGAAGTCGACCTGGAGACGCGCGCAACGGGCCGCTCGCGTCGCGGCCAAGGTCGCGCGGGCCCTGCTCCATACCCGGCACCCCATCCTCGTGCACCTCGTGCCCATGCGGCGCTGCAACCTGGCCTGCGCCTATTGCAACGAGTACGACGCGGTCTCGCAGCCCGTGCCCCTGCCCCTGATGCAGCGCCGCCTGGACAAGCTGGCGGACCTGGGCACGTCGATGATCACGGTCAGCGGCGGCGAGCCCCTGATGCACCCGGAGCTGGACGCGATGATCGCGCAGATGCGCCGGCGCGGCATGATCTCCTCCGTCATCACGAACGGCTACTACCTCTCGCCAGAGCGCATCCGCCGGTTCAACGAGGCGGGGCTCGACTTCCTCCAGATCAGCATCGACAACGTGGAGCCGGACGAGGTCTCGCTCAAGAGCCTCCGCCTCCTGGAGCCGAAGCTCCAGTGGCTGGCCGACCATGCGCAGTTCGGGGTGAACATCAACTCGGTGGTGGGCGCCGGCATCAAGAACCCGGAGGACGCGCTGGCCGTGGCCCGGCGCGCGCGCGCGCTCGGCTTCACGAGCACGGTGGGGATCCTGCACGACGGCCGTGGGCAGCTCGAGCCGCTGGGGGAGCGCGAGCTGGAGGTCTATCAGGCCTTGAAGAAGTTCGGCAGCCGGGGCGATGCGCGCTTCAACGGCGTGTTCCAGGACAACCTCGCCCGGGGCCGCGCCAACGAGTGGAGCTGCCGGGCCGGCGCCCGCTACCTGTACGTGGACGAGCACGGGATCGTCCACTACTGCTCGCAGATGCGCGGGGTGCCCGGCGTGCCCCTGGAGGACTACGGGCCGGCGGACATCGCGCGCGAATACGCGACCAAGAAGGCCTGCGCGCCCTATTGCACGATCAACTGCGTGCAGCGGGTGGCGCTCTTCGACAACTGGCGCGGCCCGCAGACGGGGCACGCGCGGCTCGTCCCGCGTCCGGTGGCCACCCCGCCGTCCCGCGGCGAGATGGCCTGAAGAGGTCCGCGATTCCCTCCGCGGACATGCGCGCTCTCGTCACCGGTGCCTCCAGCGGCATCGGGGAGGCCTTCGCCCGCGGCTTGCGCGCGCGCGGCGAGCGGCTCGTGCTGGTGGCGCGACGCACCGACCGGCTCGCGCGTCTTTCCGCGGAGC
>QHVP01000667.1 GCA_003222295.1 Acidobacteriota bacterium
CCTTCGGATCGGCCCAGTCCCATTCCGTGATGACGACGTTGCGCTCCAGCCCCTGCGGCCGCGGGGGGGCCGGCGGCAGCTCGCCCGCCTTGATGCGGTCCGTCCAATCCGCGAAGACCGCCATCGCCGCCGCTCCTCCCAGCTGCGTCGCGCCGGAGAGCATGTTGCTGCCGGCCTGTCCCGACTGGATGCGCCGATGCCAGGCCTCCGCGGAGGAGCCGAACGTGCCCAAGGCGGCGGGAATCTCGCGCGTCGCCTTGGTGCCCAGCTGGTGGCAGGCGGTGCAGCCGCCGGACTTCAACTGGCGCACCCACTCCGCCTGGCTCTTCAGGCGCGAGGCCACGCCGGTGCCGGCGGCCGCGCCCGTGAACGCGCTCTTGTCCGGCACGCGCAACAGGGAGAACCAGTAGCCGGCCGGGTAGTACTGCGCCGCCGCGCGCGCGTCGGGCGCGGCGACCGCTCTCAGGTCCAGGACCGCGCCCGGCGCGGCTTTGACCTTGGGCGAATCCACGAGCCCGTAGCCCCGTACCCACACGTCGTACCCGGCCTTGGGAAGGTCGGGCACCACGTAGCGCCCGCGGTCGTCGGTGACCACGATGCGGACGAACCGGGTGGGGAGGTCGGTCGTCTCCGCGATGACCCAGACGCCCGCCTCCGGCCCCGCAGCGCCGGTGACCACGCCCGCGATGTCGTCGTCGTCGATCGGGATCGCATCGGCGGCGGATGAACGGGCACTCCCGGCCCCCATCAGCGAGAGGGCCACGCCGACGGCAAGGCCAAGGCCGAAAACGAACTTCGTCGGGATCGACGGTCTCGTCATCATCCTGTCCTCCGGGTGGCGGATACGCTCGATGATACGCGTGTCGTCCGTGAGATGATGCGCCACGGAATGAGCACCGAAGGAGTCCCAAAGCAGATGATGCGCGAAGGCAGCCTGGCGGAGCGCGACCTGCCCAGCCTGATGCAATCCCTCTACGAGGAACGGTGGAGCGGGCTGCTCACGCTCACCCACGCCGGGATCGGAAAGAACGTCACCGTGCAAGACGGGCGGATGGTGTTCGCGTCCTCGTCGAGCCCCGACGACCGGCTGGGCGAGCTGCTCCTGCGCCGGGGTCGGCTGAGCCTGCTGCAGTTCGACGAAGGATCGAAGGCGATCACTCCGGGCAAGAGGTTGGGCACGGTGCTCGTGGAGCAAGGGGCGCTCACGCCCAAGGACCTGGTCTCCGGCGTGATCGACCAGACCCGCGAGATCATCTACAGCCTGTTCCTGTGGACGGAGGGACACTACCGCCTGGAGGAAGGACCCCCCTCCGGCGAAGCGATCAAGCTGAACCTGAGCACGCCCGACCTGATCGTGGAAGGCATCCGGCGGATCGACGCCTGGAGCCGCATCGACCGTGCCGTCGGCGGCAAGGACGCGAATTACCGGCGCGCGCCGAACTACGAGCAGGCGATCGCCCAGATGAACCTCACCCCGGAAACGCGAGCGATCGTCGAAAAGCTGCCGGAGCCGCGTTCGGTCGGTGAGATCTGCGCCGCGTCGACGCTCGCCGATTTCGACGTCTGCCGCGCGATCTGGGCCTTCCGGGTCGTGGGGATCGTGCGCCGGTTGGATGCGTCGAAGCGCCTGCGCGCGCCTGGACTCGGCGTCGACGACGAGGGGCTCGGCGACGTCCTCAGCGGCGAGTGAGGGCTACTCCCGCGCCCGCCGCAGGATGTCGGGGGCGGAGGCGCCGAAATACTTCACCACCAGCCGATTCCACGTCGGGCTGTGGCGGAGATTGGCCAGGTACTCGTTGAGCGCGGCCAGCAACCGGGGAGAGGATTTCCGTACCGCATAGGCCAGCGACTCGGAGCTTCCGACGAACATCCCGATCTGCAGCGCCGGATCGTGCCGTGCCGCCACCAGCGCCGATTCCAGCCCATCCACGGCCGCGGTGGCCCTGCCCTCGCGGAGGGCCGAGGGGACGCCGCCGGGCGGGATCGATTCGTCGACCTGCTTCACTCCGACCGCGGCCAACGCGTCGGCCATGCTGGTGCCCTTGATCGTGCTCACCCGGAGCGTGCGCAGTTGCTCCAGCGTGGTCACGGCCGGCTTCGGCCGGCGAGTGACGACGACGTCGCGCGTCGGGAAGACCTCGACCGTGAAGTCGAGCGTCTCGCGGCGGGCAGCCGTGTTCGTATATCCGCCGGCGACGAGGTCGCCCTGTCCCTTCAGCAAGGAGGCGGCCAGGGCGTCCCAGGACGGCACGGATACGCGCTCGACGGTGAGGCCGTGCAGCCGCGCGAAGCCGGCGAGGATCTCCGCGTCGAAACCGGGGTCGGGCGCTCCCGCTGGCGACATGAACTGCGGGCCTTCGCTCACGGTCACGGCCAGGACGCGCAGCTTGCCGGAGGCCTTGAGGTCGGGAAGGTCCTGGGCGCGCGCGGAGAGCGGAAGCAAAGCCGCGGCGACCGCGACCAGCGCGTGGCGCGACGGGAACATCGCCGCGTAGTGTACCGCGTCGCCACCCCTGGCCGCTTATCATTCTCCGGGGGGGCACGATGATCGAAGCGGCGCTGTTGGCGGCGGCGGTGGCGGCGGGAGCGGCGCAGACCGCCGTCCAGACGTCGGGCGCGTCCGCCTCGTTCCACGCGCTCGTCGACGAGGACTGGGAAGCGCGGCTGCGAGAGGAGCCGCTTCTGGCCACGTCCACGGGGGACCACCGTTACGACGATCGCCTGCCCTCGGTGGCCCCCGCCGATCTCGAGCGGGCGGCGCAGCGCCAAAGGGCCACGCTGGCCCGCCTTGGGGACATCGCGCGCGCGAGCCTGGACACGCAGGATCGCATCAGCTACGACATGCTCGCGGCGGAGCTGCGCGACGACGTCGCCGCCCACGAGCTGGGCCAGTGGCGGCTGCCCATCAATGCGGACAGCGGCTTCCACACCGCCTTCGCCGACCTGCCCCGCCACACGACGCTCGCCACCACGCGCGACTACGAGAACTACATCGCGCGCCTGCGCGCGTTCCCGGCCTACGTCGCCCAGCAGACCGCCAACATGCGGGAGGGGCTGCGCACCGGGTTCACGCTGCCGCGCGTGGTCCTGGACGGCTACGACGTCACCATTCGCACGCACGTCGTCGCCGATCCCGAGCAGAGCGTGTTCTACCCGCCCTTCCGCGCCTTCCCACCGGGCGTCCCCGAGCCGGAGCGCGCGCGGCTGGTCGCCGCCGGCCGGGCCGCGATCCTGGAGGGCGCCGTCGCCGGCTACCGCGCGTTCCTGGACTTCATGTCCGGCGAGTACCTAGCGAAGACGCGGACCACGACCGCGGCCGCGGACCTGCCGCGGGGCCGCGAGTACTACGCGCAGCGGGTCCGCCACTTCACGACCCTCGACGTCACGCCCGAGGAGGTGCACAAGATCGGCCTCGCCGAGGTCGCGCGGATCCATGCCGAGATGGTGGACGTGATCAAGCAGGTCGGGTTCCCGGGCGACTTCGCCGCCTTCCTGCAGTTCCTGCGCACGGATCCGCGCTTCTACGCGCGCACGCCGGAGGAGCTGCTCAAGGAGGCCTCCTTCATCGCCAAGCGCATGGACGGCAAGCTGCCGTCGCTCTTCGGCCGGCTGCCGCGCCTTCCCTACGGCGTGGAGCCCGTGCCCGCGCACCTCGCGCCGAAGTACACGGGCGGCCGCTATGTCGAGGCCCCGGTCGGAGGCACCAGCGCCGGCACGTACTGGGTCAACACCTATGCGCTCGAGAGCCGGCCACTCTACGTGCTCGAGGCGCTCACCCTCCACGAGGCCGTCCCCGGCCATCACCTGCAGATCGCGCTGCAGCAGGAACTGCAGGGAGTGCCGCCCTTCCGCCGCGCCGCCGGAGTGGGAGCGTTCGTCGAGGGCTGGGGGCTCTACTCCGAGCGCCTCGGCCTCGAGGCCGGGTTCTACCAGGATCCGTACCGCAACTTCGGCCGCCTCACCTACGAGATGTGGCGCGCCTGCCGTCTCGTCGTGGACACGGGCCTGCACGCGCTCGGCTGGTCGCGGTCGCAGGCCATGGACTTCCTGGCCGCCAACACCGCCCTCTCGCTGCACGAGGTGCGGACGGAGACCGACCGCTACATCTCCTGGCCCGGGCAGGCGCTCGCCTACAAGATGGGCGAGCTGAAGATCCGCGAGCTCCGCCGGCAGGCGGAGAGCGAGCTCGGCCCCCGCTTCGACATCCGCGCGTTCCACGACGCCATCCTCGCCAATGGTCCGGTACCGTTGCCCGTGCTGGAGGAGCAGATCCGCGACTTCATCGCCGCGCACCGCTAAGTCCCCGAGGTGACCTTCCTGGCTGCGCTGGCCTCGGGTCTCCTCCTGGGATTGCCGGCGGCCGTGCCGGACCCCGCCGGCCCCTGTGCGGCGTGCGTGACCTGGCGGGCCGCGCCCGTCACCGCCCGCGGACTGCTCGACGTGACGGGGCCGCTCGATGGCCTCGACGTCCTCCTCGTCGTCGAGAGCTCCGCCGACGTCTCCGCGGCGGCCGCGGTCGCGCGCGAGTTGTCCGCGCGCGGAGCCTCTGTTGGCTTCGAGCTGCCCCTGGCTTCCGTCGCCGACGATCT
>QHVP01000129.1 GCA_003222295.1 Acidobacteriota bacterium
GGAGATGGGTGGCCGCGAGTTCATGGTGCGCGGCCGCGGTTACGTCAAGCAGAGGGAGGATCTGGAGGCCGTCGTACTGAAAGCGGACGCGACGGGCACTCCCGTGCTCGTGCGTGATGTCGCCTGGGTCGCCCTGGGGCCGGAGATACGCCGCGGCGTGAGCGATTTCAATGGCCGCGGCGATGTGGCCGGTGGAGTCGTCGTCATGCGCCACGGTGAGAACGCGCGCGCGGTCATCGATCGGGTCAAGCAGAGGCTGGACGAGATCAGGCCCTCGCTCCCGGAAGGAGTCCGGATCGTCACCACCTACGACCGGTCCGACCTCATCGAGCGGGCCATCGACAACCTGAAGCACGGCCTGATGGTCGAGATCATCATCGTCAGCCTCGTCATCCTCGTCTTCCTCTGGCACCTCCCTTCCGCGATCGTGCCCATCGTCACCATTCCCGTTTCCGTGCTGCTCGCCTTCATCCCCATGTCCCTCATGGGCATCTCGTCCAACATCATGTCGCTGGCCGGGATCGCGATTTCCATCGGCGTCCTCGTGGACGGCGCCATCGTCGAGGTGGAGAACGCGTACAAGAAGCTCGAGCGCTGGCAGAGCGAGGGGGGCCAGGGCGACTTCCACAGCGTCCGGTTGGAAGCGCTCCTGGAGGTGGGGCCCTCCGTCTTCTTCTCACTGCTCGTGATCGCCGTCGCCTTCCTCCCCATCTTCACCCTCGTCGACCAGGAGGGCCGCTTGTTCCGGCCGCTGGCCTGGACGAAGAACCTCACGATGTTCATGGCCGCGGTGCTGGCGCTCACGCTCGATCCGGCCCTGCGAATGATGTTCACGCGCATGCACTGGACGCACTTCCGGCCGGCGTGGCTGAGCCGGACCTGGAACACGGTGACCGTCGGGCGCTACTACCCGGAGGAACGCCATCCCATCAGCCGTGCGCTCTTCGCGCTCTACGAACCCGCCTGCCGTTCCGTCATCCGCCATCCCAAGGCGGTGATCGGGGCGGCGTCGCTGGTCGTCCTCACGGCGGTGCCGGCCTACCTGTCCCTCGGGCACGAGTTCATGCCGCGGCTCAACGAGGGCACGATCCTCTACATGCCGACGACCCTGCCCGGCATCTCGGTCGGGGAAGCGAGCAACTGGCTGCAGGCCCAGGACCGCGTCCTCATGACGTTCCCGGAAGTCGTGCAGGTTCACGGCAAGGCCGGCCGCGCCGAGACCTCCACCGACCCCGCTCCATTGTCCATGGTGGAGACGGTCGTGAACCTCAAGCCGCAATCCGAGTGGCGATCCAAGGGTCGCTTCTATTCGCGATGGGCGCCTGAATGGCTCAAGGACATGGTGCTCCGCCGCGTCTGGCCCGATCACCTGTCGTACGAAGAGCTGGTCGACGAGATGGACGCGGCCATGAAGTTCCCGGGGACGACCAACGCCTGGACCATGCCAATCAAGAACCGCATCGACATGCTCACCACGGGCATCCGCACTCCCATCGGAGTGAAGGTCTTCGGTCCCGACCTCAAGAAGATAGAAGCCGTCGGGCAGCAGGTCGAGGAGGCGTTGCGACGAGTCAAGGGCACGCGCAGCGTCTTCGCCGAGCGCGTAGCCGGTGGCTACTTCCTCGACTTCGATCTTCGGCGCGAGAGCCTTGCCCGGTACGGCCTCACCGTGGCCGACGCCCAGGCCGCGATCATGGTGGCGGTGGGCGGCGAGAACGTGACCACCACGATCGAGGGGCGTGCCCGCTTCCCCGTCAACGTGCGCTACCCACGCGAGCTGCGGGACGACCTCACGAGCCTCGGCGAGGTACTGGTGAAGACGCCCACCGGTGCTCAGGTGCCGATCGGCCAGATCGCGGACCTGCGCACGGTCCAGGGCCCGTCGATGGTGCGCAACGAGAACGGCCTGCTCTCCGGCTACGTGTACGTAGACACCGGCGAGAGCGACATCGGCGGGTTCGTCGAGCGCGCGAAGGAAGCGGTGGCGGCGTCGGTGCGGCTCCAGCCTGGCTACTCGCTGGAATGGAGCGGCCAATACGAGAACATGCTCCGCGTCCGGGAGCGGCTCAAGCTCGTCCTCCCCATCACGATCTTCCTCATCGCGTTCCTGCTGTACGCCAACACCGGGTCCGCGGCCAAGGCGGGCATCGTGCTTCTCGCGGTTCCGTTCTCGGTCGTGGGCGCGCTGTGGCTGATGTGGATGCTCGGGTACAACGTCTCGATCGCGGCCTGGGTGGGGATGATCGCCCTCATGGGACTGGACGCGGAGACGGGGGTGTTCATGCTCCTGTTCCTCGATCTCTCGTACGACGAGGCCAAGGAGAAGGGTCTGCTGCGAGACCGCAAGGACCTGGAGGAGGCGATCGTGCACGGCGCGGTCAAGCGCGTGCGGCCCAAGATGATGACGGTGACCGCCGCCTTCATGGGCCTCATGCCGATCATGTGGTCGACGGGCACCGGCTCCGACGTCATGAAGCGCATCGCGGCACCCATGGTCGGCGGCCTGGCCACTTCCTTCGTGATGGAGCTTCTCGTGTATCCCGCGATCTACCTGCTCTGGAAGTGGAACACTGAGATGAAGCATCCGCCCGCGGCTCCCATGTCCAGGGTCGACGGGTGGGTACCCGAAGAAGTGCCCTCCGCCTGACAAGGAGGTTCCGATGATGGACGGGATGATGGGGATGATGCACGGCTGGATGGCGCTGGGCGTGCTCGCGCTGATCGTGATCGCGGCCGTCCTCGTGGTCATGCTCGCGCGCGGCAGCCGGAGCCCGAAGGCGTGA
>QHVP01000130.1 GCA_003222295.1 Acidobacteriota bacterium
GCGCGCCCCTGGCCACGGGAGCATCATGATCGTAGAAGGCGTGCACGCGGAGGCCCCTGAGCCACGCGTGATTCGGACGCGGCCGCAGGCTGCCCCGCACCTGGAATGCCTTCCGGCCGTTGACTTCCGCCTTCGTGTAGGTCTCGCCGTTGTAGACGCCGGCGTGGACGTCTCCGTAGGCGTGGGGCAGGTCGTAGTGGCCCGACACGCCCACGTCCGACGAGCTCAAGAGGCCCTGCCGCTCCGCGAATACCGTGCCCTGGAACCGATAGCGGTAGATGCCTTCCATGAAATCGACGTACGGCGTCTGCTGCTGGCCCAGGCGGATCCAGGCTCCCTTGCCCGCCGGCCCGAGCTTGTCGAAGGAGACCTGCGCAAACGCGTACTTCATGCGGATGGTCAGGCTCCCGTCGAGGCTCGTGCCCGCCTTGAGATCCGCGGGCAGGCCAGTCCCGGAAACGGTGGTGGTCTGGCGCGCCGCGACGTCGGGCGTGATCCGGAAGGAGAACAGGTCGGCGGCTCCCCCCGTCAGGTTGATGTACGCGCGACGCACCTCGAACTCGCTCTTGTGGACGGGAGCCTTGTCGCTGTCGGTGGTCCGCGGCGCCGCCTGGTAGGTGAAATCGGTGAAGATCGTCGCCCCCAGCTTGAAGGAGACGTCCGCCGGCTTCGGGGCGGGCGACGGCGGAGCCTGTGCGGCGGCGGCGCGCGCAAGCGCCAGCGCCAGCAGCGTGAGGGCCGCGCGCACGGCCACGCGCGCGCGGCTGGCCTGTCCGGTCATGCCCCGAGGGCCGCGCTCGACGCGACCTGGCCGGCGGCCTCGGCGGCCTCGGCCGTATCGGCCGCAGTCTCGGCGGCCACGACGTCGTCCGAGGAAAGCAGCCGGTCGATGTCGAGGAGCAGCACGAACTTCTTGCCCGCCCTGCCCATTCCGAGCAGGCACTCGACGCGGATCCGTGTCCCGAACGGGGGCGGCGGCTCGATCTCGCTCGCGGGCAGGTCGAAGACCTGGGTGACCGCATCGGCGAGCAGCCCCATCACCGTCCGCTCGCCCTCCAGGACCATCTCGACGACGACCACACAGCTCCGCTTGGTCACGACGCTCTCCGCGAGCCCGAGCTTGACCGCGAGGTCGACGACCGGCACCACGCTGCCGCGGAGGTTGATGACGCCGCGGATGCTCCGCGGCGTGGTGGGCACCCGGGTCACGGTGTCGTACTCGAGGATCTCCCGCACGCGGAGGATGCCGATCGCGTACTCCTCGCCGGCGATGTGGAACCCGAGGTACTGCGACTGCTCGCTGAGAGTCGATTGGCTGGCCATCATCGCCTCCTAGAACGCCTTGAAGTCACGGTCGTGCGTATCCGCGGAGAGGAGCGAGAGAGCGGCCACGGGCGTGGACACCCGCCCGTTGCCCCGGGACGGCACGCCATGGGAGAGGCGGAAGTGCGACACGAGCTGCTGCAGGGCTTCCGCCTGCGCGGCCATTTCCTCGGCCGTCGAGGACAGCTCTTCCGCGGCGGACGCGTTGCGCTGGGTGACCTGGTCGACCTGGCTCATGGCCCGGTTGATCTGGGCCACGCCGGACGACTGCTCGGCCGACGCCGCCGAGACCTCCTGCACGAGGTCCGCGGTCTTGCGGATCCGCGGCACCAGCTCGTCCAGGAGCTGCCCGGACCGCTCCGCGATGCCGACGCTGGACGCGGAGAGGCCACTGATCTCCTTGGCCGCGGACTGGCTGCGCTCCGCCAGCTTCCGCACCTCGGTCGCCACCACCGCGAATCCACGCCCATGCTCGCCGGCGCGCGCGGCCTCGATGGCGGCGTTGAGGGCGAGCAGGTTCGTCTGGTAGGCGATCTCCTCGATGATCGTCACCTTCTCCGCGATGCTCCTCATGGCCACCACCGTCTGCTTGACGGTGCGGCCGCTCTCCTCCGCTTCCTTCGAGCCGCTGACCGCGAGCTGCTCCGTCTGGCGGCTGTTCTCCGCGTTCTGGCGGATGGAGGCGGACATCTGCTCCAGGCTCGACGTCGTCTCCTCGACGGAGGCGGCCTGCTCGCTCGTGCCCTGCGACAGCGTCTGCGAGGTGGCCGACACCTGCGACGAGGCCGACGAGAGCCCGGCCGCGCCCGAACGGATCTCCGACATGGTCGCGGTCAGCCGGCTCACCATGTCCGCGAGGGCGTTGCCCAGCGCGTCGCGCTCCGACTGCGGGGACACCTTGACCGTCAGGTCGCCGCCCGCGATGGCCGCCGCCGCCAGCACCATCTTCTTGAGCGAGCCCACCATGGCCTGCATGGCCCGCAGCAGCTGCGCCGTCTCGTCCGCGCCGCGCGCGTCGATGCGCGCCTCCAGGTCGCCTTCCGCGACCTGCTCCGCCACCTTCACCGCCGCCGCCAGCGGCGTCGTGATGCTCCGCGTGATCACGACCCCCGCGAACGCGGTCAGGAGCAGGGCCGCGGCCATGACCGTGAACATGATCGCGAGCGTGCGCTTGACGTTGGTCGCCACCACCCCGTCGAGGGCCTGCATGGCGTTGGCGTGCTTCATCGCGAACTCGGAGGCGGTGGTCTCCAGACGACGGATCTCGTCCTTGACGTCCGTGATGGCCGCGTTGGCGTCCTGCGGCGTCTTCACCGTGCCTCCGCGTATCGCGGCCAGGACCTTGTGGAAGCCCTCCTCGTACGTGGCCGCGTCCGCCCGCATCGAGCGCACGGTGTCGCGATCCGCCTCGCTTTGGACCAGCTTGTCGAGAGCGGCGAGGCTCTCGTCGAGGCCCTGCTTCTGCTCCGTCCACTTGTCCAGGTACTCCGCTTCCTTCTCCGCGTTGCCGATGTTCAGGAAGCCGTCCTTCTCGAAGCGCCGCAGGGCCAGCGTGCTCGAACGGGCCTGCTGGGAGTTGGCGACGAGGGGATACGCGACCTTGAGGACCTCCCGCGCCATGGTGTCCATCGTCTGCAGGCCCCAGTAGGAGGCCGCGCACACGGCCCCGGTGAGCAGCAGGACCGCGCCGAAAGCCAGGCCCAGCCGCCGTCCGATCTTGACGTCCTTCAACATCGAAGTTCTCCTCGCCCCTTGGGGCATCAACACGTCGTTGCTCTAGGTTTCCGTTTCGCGGCGGTCGCCGCCGGTCGTCTCGTCCGCCCCCGCCAGCGCGCGCGCCAGCAGCGCGGGCACGTCGAGGATCAGGGCCACGCGCCCGCTGCCCAGGATCGCGGACCCGGCGATGCCGGGCAGTCCGCGAAAGATCCGGCCCAGGGGCTTGATCACGGTTGGAGGTCGTCCACGACCAGTCCCGCGGGCGCGCCGCCGTCCTGTTTCACGACCACGACCTGCTCGCGGCGGCCTTCGCCGGCCACCCCGAACAGGCGGCGCAGCCGCACGTAGGGCAGGGCGGCGCCACGCAGGCTGATCACGCCGCCGCCTTCCCCGTTGCTCGAGGCCTCCGCCGGCAGCTCCAGGCACTCCACCACCGCCTCCAGCGGGATCACGTACGCCTCATCGCCCACTGCGACTCCGAAGCCTTCGATGATGGCGAGGGTGAGAGGCAGGCGGATGGTGATGGTGGTGCCCTGGCCGGCGCGGCTGCGGATGCCGACCGATCCCCGGAGGGCGTGGATGTTGCGGCGGACCACGTCCAGGCCCACGCCGCGGCCGGACAGCTCCGTCACCGTCTCCGCGGTGGAGAAGCCGGGCTCGAACACCAGGCGCTGGATCTCGCCCGCATCCAGGCGCGCCGTATCGAGGCCGCGCCGCCGGGCCCGATCGAGGATGCGCTCCCGGTCGAGTCCGGCTCCGTCGTCGGAGATCTCGAGGACGATCGTCCCCGACTCGTGCCGCGCGCGCAGGGCGATGGTCCCGCAGGGATCCTTGCCCCGCTGCCGGCGGACGTCCGGACGCTCGATGCCATGGTCGACGGCGTTGCGGATCATGTGGCTCAGTGGGTCACGCACGTGCTCGATGACGCTGGTGTCGACCTCGACGTCCTCGCCCTCGATCACGAGCCGGGCCTGCTTGCCCTGGGACGCGGAGAGATCACGCACGGTGCGGATGTGCTGGCGGAGCGTGGGCCGCAGGGGCACGAGGCGCGCCTGCATGACGCGCTCCTGCAGGTCCTGGCCGAGCCGGTCCACCTCGCCTTGCGCCTCCAGCATCTCTGGAGAGGCCCCCCCCTCCTCGAGCATCCGGCGGAGGCGATTGCGGGCGATGGCGATCTCGCCCGTGAGGTCCAGCATCCGGTCGAGCTTGTGCATGTCCACGCGCAACCCGCGCCGCTTACCTCCGCTTGGGTCGAGGGTGGCGGTGACGGGGGCCGCAACCGGCTCCCCCTCCTGGTCTCCAGCCGGTGGCGAGGCCACGGGAGTGATCCCGCTCGCGGCGTAGGCGGCCAGCTGCCGCAGCAGCCGCTCCTGGCCGCCGTTGAGCCCGTCGGCGCCGGCCGCCGCCGCCGGCACCATCTCGCGCAGCGCGTCCACCGCGCGCAGCAGCAGCGCGATGAGGTCGGCCGTCACCGGGAGGACGCGCTCACGCAGCCGGTCGAGCAGGTCCTCGAGCGTGTGACAGAAGCGCACGAGGCCGTCGAAGCCGAGGGAGGAGCCGTTTCCCTTCAGGGTGTGGGCGAGGCGGAAGACGGTGCCCAGCAGCTCGGGGTCGTCGCCCCGCACCTCGAGGGCGATGAGGACCTCCTCCATCACGGCCAGGCCCTCCTCCGACTCGCCGAGGAAGGTCTGGACGATGGCGTCGCGCTCGAGCTCGAAGTCCGTCATCCTTTCATCTCGATGGGCCGTACCCAGGCCGCGCCCGTCCGGACGTGGAACACCAGCCTGCGGCCACGGTCGCCGCCGACGTCCTCACCGACCACGGGAATGGCCGCCGCCGCCAGCTGCTCGCGCGCGATCTCGACGTTGCGCGCGCCCAGGGACCACGTATCGGCCCGGAAGGCCTCCAGGACGCAGGCGCCGCCGAAGACCTTCGCGGCCAGGCGGCCACGCCGCGCCCCCCGCTCCAGCACCTGCCCGATCAGGAGCGCCACCGCGCTGTCGCCGAAGCGCGGCGAGGCCGGACTTCCGGAGGGGAGGAGGAAGTGATTGATGCCGCCCACCTCGGCCCGCGCATCCCAGAGACAGACGGCGACGCAGGACCCGAGGATGGTGGTGACCTGCACGTCCTCGCCGGAGGCGTAGAGGCGCCCGGGCGCGAGGTACACGCGCGCGGGCGCGGAGGTGGGACCCGGGCCATCCGGTGCCGACAAGCGATGGGCCGCGGGCCCCACGGGGGCGGAGACGCTCACCAGCGGCGCGCCGCTTCGAGCGCCACCTTGGCGTGCAGGTCCGTGCAGTAGAGGGCGAACGCGGCCTGGGTCGCGAGCAGGTCGAACAGCTCGCGGTCGAGGTCCTCGATTCCGCCCTTCTGGGGCAGCAGACCGAAGATCGCGATCACACCCGTGACCTTGTCGTCGAGCTTGAGCGGGACGCAGGCGGTCAGGCGGCTCTCCAGGCCGGTGGCGCCGGAGAGCTGGGCCGGATCCACCACGAGGATCTCGCCCGTCCTTGCCGTCAGGCTGATGAGGCCGCCGCCGCCCAGGGGAATGGAGGGACACTCGTCGCGCTTGACGCCGAAGGAGGCGAGCAGGTCGAGGGCCTGCGTGTCGGAGTTGATCTCGAAAAGGGCGGCCTCCTCCGACCCGACGAGGTTGGCGATGATCTCCTGGATGGCGGCGATGACCTCCTCGCGGTCGAGGGTCCCGTGGAGCCGATAGCTGGCGACGTAGAGGTTGGCGAGGTTCGAGTTCTGCTGCTCGACTTCGGCGTAGCGCGAGGAGTAGGCTTTGGTCTCGGCCTTGATCCCCTCGATCTGCGCGCGCAGCACGTCGTTGGCGCGGACGATGGTCTCGATCTCGCGGGCCTGGGCGGCCAGGGTCGCCTTCTCGGACTCCAGCGCCGCCACCAGGACGCGCAGCCGCTCCACCTCTCCGATCAGGCCCTGCGCGAAGTTCTGGGTGTCCTCCTGGACCTTCCGTACGTAGGCCCCGTGGCCGGTGCGCGCCGGTTTCGATTCGCTCATCTCGCCCCCATGTGATCGCGCACCTTGGTGAGCAGCTCCTGCGCGTTGATCGGCTTGGTCACGTAGTCGTTGCACCCGCTCTGGAAACCCGCTTCGACGTTCTCGCCTTCCCCGCGGGTGGTGACGAGGATGACGGGAATGGATTTCGTGTCCTCGCGGCGCTTCAGCTCGCGGCAGGCCTCGAATCCCGTCTTGCGGGGCATGATCACGTCCATCAGGATCAGGTCCGGAAGCTCGGCCGCCGCCACTTCCAGCGCCTGCTCGCCGTCGCTTGCGGTGACGAGCTCGTAGCGCTCCTTGCGCAGGATGGTGGTCACCATGAAGAGCGCCGTGCGCGAGTCGTCGACGACGAGGATCTTCTTCTTGCTCATTCGTTCATCACTCCTTGGTTCATCCACGGCGCCCCTCCATGACGGTGAGGGCGAGGTGGGCGAGATCGGGCAGGGACTGGGGCTTGCGGAGGACGGCGGCCGCGCCCAGGGCGCGCGCCTCCGCCTCCATGTCCGTGGACATGTATGCGCTCAGCACGATGACGCTCGTCCCGTGATCGCGCCGGCGGATCTCGCGCAGCAGCTCCAGGCCTCCCGTGCCCCCGAAACGGGTCACGCGCACGTCGAGGATGGCGAGGTCGTAGTGCCGGTGGCTGATGAGGGCCTCGCCCTCTTCCGCCTCGCGCGCAAGGTCGACCGTCCAGCCCAGGCTCCGGAAGTACTTCGCCGTCGGCAGCAGGATGGCCTCCTCGTCGTCGAGCAGGAGGAGCTGCTTGCTGCCCGCCGCCGTCGCCGCGACCGGGCTGCCTTCCAGGGACGTCGAACTCGTGGGACGAGCACCGGGCCGAGCCCGCGAGAGGGAGAGAGCACGTCCCCCCAGTCCGGCTAGCACAGCCTCGGTGAACCGCCTGAGCATCAGCACCTCGCTCGGGCCACAGCGCCCGCGTCGCGTTGGAGGAGAGCAAAGGGACTGCCATCACTGCACGTGGTGCCCAAATGCAAGAAGGGTCGGGAGTTGAGGGGATCCGAGGCGTTGCGGCGCGGGGACGCCGAGTCCGGGTTTCGAGAACGGCCGTCCGGGAATCCGGAGGCGCGAGGGCGAGAGGCTAGTTGTCCGCGCCCTTGGGGGTGACGATGCCGTGCTTCTTGATGCGCTCGTAGAGCGCGCTGCGCGAGAGGCCCAGCACTTCGGCCGCCGACGCCACCGCGCCCCGCTCTTCGCGCAGCACGGCCTCGATGTGCCGTCGCTCTGCTTCGGCCAGGGTGAGGCGCGAGGTCGCACCCGCGCCGGCGGAGGGCACCGTGGCCGCGCCGGCGTCGGTCACGTCGGCCGGACCGAGCGTCGAATGATCGGTGAGGAGCAGGGCCCGCTCGAGGACGTTCCGGAGCTGCCGCACATTGCCCGGCCACGACCGCGTGAGGAGCTCCTGCTCGGCGGCGCCGGAGAGCCGCACTCCGGGCCGGCCCATCTCGACCGCGATCCGCTCCACGAGCCGGCGCGCGAGGAGGACGACGTCGCTGCCGCGCTCGCGCAGGGGCGGCACCACGAGGGGAACGGTGCTGAGGCGGTAGTAGAGGTCCTCGCGGAACTTCTGCTCCTGGACGTGACGGCCGAGGTCGCGGTGGGTGGCCGCGACCAGCCGCACGTCCACCTGGCGGTCGCGGACGTCGCCGAGCTTGCGGTAACGCAGGTCTTCGACGACCTTCAGGAGCTTCGCCTGCACCTGCAGGTCGACGTCGCCGATCTCGTCGAGGAACATCGTCCCGCGATGGGCGATCTCGAAAAGGCCCTGCGTGGCCGCGACCGCCCCCGTGAACGCGCCCTTCTCGTGCCCGAACAGCTCCGTTTCCAGCAGGTCGCGCGAGAGCCCGGCGCAGTTGAGGTCCACGAAGGCCTCTTCCGCGCGCGGGCCGCTGTGATGGAGCCAGCGCGCGAGCACGCCCTTCCCCGTGCCCGTCTCCCCGCAGATGAGGACGGGAACGGTCGAGGCGACGATGCGCGTCGCATCCGCGGCCAGCTTGCGGATGACCGCGCTTTCGCCGAAGAACGGATCGATGGTGTGGCGCGCCTGTACGGACTTGCCGGCCAGCGAGACCTGCCGCATCCGGCGGTTCTCGAGGGCGCGCTCGATGACCACGAGCAGCGCCGGCAGCTCGACCGGCTTCGTGAAGAACTGCTCGGCGCCTTCCTTGATGGCCTTCACGGCGAGGTCGATGCTGCCGTGCCCGGTGAGGAGCACGACGGGCACGCTGGCGTCCTGCGCCTTCACGCTGCGGAGGACGTCGAGGCCGTCCCCGTCGGGCAGCGAGAAGTCGACCACGGCCGCGTCCACGGATTCCTGGCCCAGGACCGCGCGCACGGAAGCGAGGCTGTCCGCCTCCAGGACCGCGTAACCCTTGCCGAGAAGGAACCGTCGCAGGGGCATGCGCACGTCGGCTTCGTCGTCGACGATCACGACCTTGCGATCAGCCACGCGCGCTCCTCCCGAAATCGGTGCCGCCGGTCACGGGCAGGAGGAGCGTGAAGCGCGCGCCTCCTTCCGGCCGGTTCTCGACGCTGACCGTCCCCCCGTGCGCTTCCGCCACCCGTTGCACGATCGGAAGCCCGAGGCCAGTGCCCCCCTTGCGCCCGCTGAAGAAGGGCTCGAACAGCCGGTCGCGGTCTTCGGCAGAGACCCCCGGGCCGTCGTCCTCCACCGTGCATCGCGCCCGCGGCTCGCTGCCTTCCCGGTCGAAGGAAGCCCCCACACGCACCACCGATCCCGCCGGCGCGTGCTGGATGGCGTTGGCCAGGAGGTTCTCCACCGCCTGCTCCACCCGCGCGCCCTCGATGTCCAGGGCCGGCATGTCCGCGGCCACGCCCTCCTCGACCCGGACCTGCCGCTCGCGGGAGAGGCCGGAGCAGGACCGGATGGCGCGCCGCACGACGTCCGCCAGGCGCGTCGGGGAGCGGCGCAGCAGCGAAGGCTTGCCGTAGTCCAGCAGGTCGCGCATGAGCTGGGTGAGGCGGACGACCTGCGAGCGGAGGAGCATGGAGTACTCCGCGAACTCCGGCCGCAGGCCGAACTCGTTCTCGAAGGCGTCCACGGTGGCGGAGATGCTGAAGAGGGGATTGCGCACCTCGTGGGCGACGCCGGCCACCAGGGAGCCCATCGCTTCCAGCGTGCGCGCGCGGCGGAGCTGGGCTTGCATGGTCGTGTACTCGGTCACGTCGCGGAACGTGAGCACGCACCAGGGCGGCTCCCCTTCCGCACGGAACCAGGGGCTGCCGAGCAGGTAGTACGAGCGTGCCGTCGACGGCTCGCGCGTCTCCCCCACCACGGACGTGCCCCCCGAGCCGACGCGCCAGTGGATGTCGAGGAGCGCCCTCCACGGCTCGCGCTCCGCGATGTCCTCGAGGCGGCGGCCCACCGCGTCCTTGAAGCCCGATCCCGACATCAGCTCCAGGGCGCAGCGGTTGAGACGGACGATGCGGCCCTCGGGGTCGGCGAGGACGATGCCGAGGTCGAGGGCGTCGAAGGTCTGCCGCCACTGCTCCGCGGC
>QHVP01000131.1 GCA_003222295.1 Acidobacteriota bacterium
CCTACACCGATGCCTTCCTGGAGGCCGCCACCCGGCTCGCCCGCCGGCACCTGCGCGATCAGCGCCTCCCCGACAGCGCCATCGACGTCCTGGACGAGGCGGGGGCCATGTTGCGCCTGCAGGCCGCCAGCGCCGAGGAGAAGCAGACGGCGGACGTGCCCGAGGTCGAGAAGGTCGTGGCGCGCATGGCGCGCATCCCGGAGAAGCAGGCCTCCGCCTCCGACAAGGAGCGCCTGCGCACGCTGGAGGACGCGCTCCAGCGCGTGGTGTTCGGCCAGGAGGCCGCCGTCCATACGGCGGTCATGTCGATCAAGCGCGCCCGCGCCGGCCTCGGCCATCCCGACCATCCGGCGGGCTGCTTCCTGTTCACGGGCCCCACCGGCGTGGGCAAGACGGAGCTGGCCAAGCAGCTCGCGCTCCATCTCGGAAACGAGTTCATCCGCTACGACATGAGCGAGTACGGCGAGAAGCACGCCGTGGCCCGCCTCATCGGCGCGCCGCCCGGATACGTGGGCTTCGAGCAGGGCGGCCTGCTCGTGGACGCCGTGCGCCAGCACCCCTACAGCGTGGTGCTGCTCGACGAGATCGAGAAGGCGCACCCCGACTTCTTCAACATCCTGCTCCAGGTCATGGACCATGCGACCCTCACCGACAACACGGGGCGCAAGGCGGACTTCCGGCAGGTCATCCTCATCATGACGTCCAACGCGGGGTCGCGCGAGATGAGCGCGGGCATCATCGGCTTCAGCTCGGACCGGGTGCAGGACCGCGCGCACGAGGCGGGACGCCGCGGCAACAAGGCGCTGGAGCGGCTCTTCAACCCCGAGTTCCGGAACCGGCTCGACGCGATCGTCACCTTCAAGAGCCTCAACCTCGACGTGATGGAGACGATCGTCGACAAGTTCGTCCTCCAGCTCGAGGCCCAGCTCACGGAGCGGCGCGTCGCCATCACGCTCGCGCCGGAAGCGCGGACCTACCTGGCGAAGAAGGGGTTCGATCCGGTGATGGGCGCGCGGCCGCTCGCGCGCGTGATCCAGACCGAAGTGCGTGATCCGCTCACGGACGAGATCCTCTTCGGCAAGCTCGAGAACGGCGGGACGGTGACGATCGGTGTCGAAGGCGAAAAACTCACGTTCACGTTCGATCCTACTCCTACGCCCCTCGCCGAGGTTCCCCCCGCCAGCGCACCGGAGTTGCTGCCCGAGAAGTAGCGCCGGCCGCGATCGTCGTTTTGAAA
The DNA here is from genome assembly GCA_003222295.1 of Acidobacteriota bacterium. Lineage (GTDB taxonomy): Bacteria > Acidobacteriota > Vicinamibacteria > Fen-336 > Fen-336 > AA29. The sequence continues at coordinate 1,238 of QHVP01000131.1, forward strand.
TTCCGACAAAGGGGCCTTGTAAGCCTTTCTGGGGCCGTGTTTTGTGACCGTGGACACTGAGCGCGCCGGTCGCTCGGTGGTCTCCTCAGGCCATGGCGCGAACGACACCGATCGTTCCACTCCGCGAGACAGCGCCCACCACCCCGTCGCCCATTGCGGGCGAGCGTCACTTCCTGGCCCGGGGCGATCAATTCGGCCGCTACGAAGTGCGGGCGGAGCTCGGCCGGGGATCGCTCGGCCGGGTCTACCGCGCGTTCGATCCCATGACCAGCCGCGCCGTCGCCATCAAGCTCATGCGTACGGCGTATCTACCGGCACGGACGGTCGAGCTCTACCGCCGCCGCTTCCGGATGGAGGCACAGGCCGCCGGAGGCCTCGCTCACCCGAACATCGTCCGCATCTACGATCAGGGTGAGGACTATCTCGTGATGGAGTTCCTGGAGGGCACGCTTCTCTCCCGCCGGCTCCGTGGACGCAAGCTGCGACTCGAAGACGCGCTCTCCGTCCTGGCCAGCCTTGGTTCGGCCCTCGACTACGCGCATGCGCACGGCGTCGTGCACCGCGACTTGCAGCCGCGCAACGTCATGCTGCTACCGGATGGAACACCGAAGCTGACCGATTTCGGGCTCGCCGTTTTCCCGGGGGGCGACGCGACCGTCGGCGGCAAATTCCTGGGCCATCCGTCGTATCTCGCCCCCGAGCACATCGTGGAGGGAAGGGCCACGGCCCTCTCCGACCTGTTCTCGCTGGGAGCGATCGCCTACGAGATGCTCACCGGCCAGCGCGCGTTCCCGGGCCAGAACGTGGGCGCCGTCATCCATCACGTGGTCTACGACGAGCCCGCCCCCCCGAGCACGCTCCATCCCCTCCTCCCGGCCGCCTACGACGAGATCCTGGCCGGGATGCTCCACAAGGAGCCGGACCGAAGGCCCTCCAGCGCGGAGGCTTTCGTGAAGGCCCTGCAGCTCCACAAGGTGGCCGCCCGTCCGCCCGCGCCGCGGCGTCGCGCGCAGCGGGCACGCCGCGGGGATCCGCGTGCTCAGGACACGCTCGATCTCGGCCCTCGTGAGGAAACCGTTCTCCCCGCCCTGGAGCCACCGACGCTCCTGGTCGGTGCCGATCCGATCGGCGCGACGGTGTGGATCGACGGCGTTTGCGTCGGCCGCGCGCAGGTCGCGCTGGCCCAACTGGGCCCCGGAGCGCACGTGCTGCGCGTGATCGCCGAGGGATTCGTGCCCGTGCAGATGACGATCGACGCTGCCGGCGCGGCGTCGGTCCTCGTGACACTCCAGCCGCAGGCGGAGAGAAACGACCTCGCCGCTCCGGGCCTCGGTTATGCGCTCGAGCAAGCCCGGCTCGGCTCGTGGGGCCGTCCGTCCTGAGATCCGCAGGCCGGGGATGCGCGGCCTTCAGTTCTTGCCGTGTCCCTTGCCCTTCCCCTTGCCCTTGCCCTTGCCGCCATGGTCCCCGTGATCGTCGTCGCCGTCGTCGTGATCGTGCCCCTTCTCCTTGATCTTCACCCTGCCGTCGTCCTCGACGCGGACGGCCTCGCGGTGGCCGGGCGGCACGCCGTTCTTGACCTGCCCTGGCGGGACACCACCGTGGCCGGGCACGGCGCCGCCGTGGCCGGGAGGAACGCCGGCCGCACGGACCCAGGGCCGCCCGCGCCGCTCGGCCACGAAGACCACCGGGTTGCGCACCCGAGCCACTTCGAACACCGGGACCCCGGCCAGCCGCTGCGCGAGCTGCAGCCGTGCCAGCTCGCGCACCTGCACGTCCGTGAATTGCGGCCGGTCGCGATGGGCCGTCCAGTAGGACCAGGAGGACCGATAGTACGGGCCCGGATCACGGTCGATGCCGGCGAAGAGCGTGTCGTAGCGGATGCCGAGCTGGCTGAACACCTGTGCCCAGCTCGCGCCGCGGGCGCGCAGGTCCACGATGGCATCGACGGGACGCCCGGTCTGGCGCGCGATGAACAGGATCACCGGCAGGTCGGAATCGAGCGAGCGGACCCGTGGCAGCACGGGGTCGAGGGCGGCGCGGGTCAGGCCGGCGTCGCGGACGGCCAGGTTGAGGAAGAGCTGGTCGTCGTTCGTGACGCGCGCCGGGTCGTAGAGATAGGCGTAGACGTTCTGGGCGCGCGCCGGGAGGGTCATCGCCGTGACGGTCAGGATGATGGCGCCCCCGATCGTCCGGATGGCGTTGATGCGCATGTGCGACTCCTGTCGGGCCGAGGCAGGGTGAGCGAAGCATTCGCTCAGGACACACGGCCCCGCGACGTGATCTTGCACGTCGCGTGCCAGACGACGGGCGCGGATCAGACGCCGAAACGCGCGGCCCGCCGCTCGGGTCCCAGCGCGGCCACGGCCGCGGCCACCACGAACACGGTGAGCGCGGTGAGCGCCATCGCGTTCGCGTACGACGTGCGCTGGGCGAACACCGCCTCGACGTAGGCCACGCTCCCGGCCACCAGCACGCCGCACTGGTAGGCGAAGCCGGGGAGGAACCCGCGGACGGAATCGGGGCTCAGCTCGGTGATGTGGGCCGGAATGATTCCCCAGGCGCCCTGCACCATGAACTGCAGCAGACAGGCGCCGAGCACGAGCAAGCCCGTCGTCGGCGCGTAGGCCCACAGTGGAATGGCCAGGACGGCCAGGAGCAGGGCCGCGACCATGCTGCGCCGGCGGCCGTAGCGGTCGGAGATGAGACCGAACACGATCCCGCCCACGAGGGCGCCCACGTTGTACAGGACGGCGATCTTGGCGACGGTCTGGGGAGAAAAGCCGCGCTCGACCTTGAGGAACGTCGGGTACATGTCCTGCGTGCCGTGTGACACGAAGATCATCATCGTCATGAGCGCGACCAGGTACAGGAACAGCTTCCACTGGGCCACGATCCCGCGCCCGAGGTGCGCCCAGCTCTCCGCCTTCTTCTTCTCCCAGACCTTCGATTCCTTCACCCGGACGCGCACAAAGAGGGCGAGCAGCGCGGGCAGCCCGCCGATGAAGAACATGGGCCGCCAGCCCCAGCGCGGGAAGACGAAGAAGTAGCAGCAGGCGGCGAGCAGATAGGCCGCGCCAGCGCGGCGGGACCTTCTCCATGGCCAGCGAGGCGCCGATGCCCCATTCGCCTCCCATGCCGATCCCGAAGAGCGCACGCAGGACGAGGAACGTCGTGTAGTCGGGGGCCAACCCGGAGAGGACCTCGACGATGGAATAGAAGACGAGGTCGATCATGAGGGGCAGGCGGCGGCCGTAGCGGTCGGCCAGGAGCCCGAAGATGAGCGCGCCCACCGGACGGAAGGCCAGGGTGACGGTGATGGTCAGGGCCAGGGCGGGGATGTCCTTGCCGAAGTCCCTGGCCACGTTGGGCAGGACGAAGACGAGGATGAAGAAGTCGAAGGCGTCGAGCGTCCAGCCCAGGAAGCTCGCGCCGAGGGCGCCGAGGTAATCGGAGGCGGGGACGTCGTGGTCGGCCGCGGCCTCGGCGGCCTCGCTCACGAATACCAGCCGATCATCGGGTCGAGACGATGGCGGTGGCGCGGTCGATCTGGGCCGCGAAGCCCTCGAGCACGCCGGCCACGGAGCGCGCCTGCTCCTCCGCCTGCGTCCATTCGCGTTGCTCGAGGGCCTCGCGCACGGCCGGGAGCGTCTTCACGCCGTAGCCCGTGTAGAAGCCGGGCGCGTAGACCTGGTGCACGAACCAGGGCCGGCGCGGCAGTCCTTCCGCGCGCGTCAGGCTGCGTTCCGCGGCCATGAGCACGACGTCGAGGGCCTTCTGCGTCTCCACGGGCAGGGGGCCGCAAGGCTGATGTACGGCACGGACGGCCGTGGCGAAGGCGGCACCTCCACCTGCTTCGGATCGGCGGCGAGCTGGTACGTGCGATCGCGGAGCCGGCGGCTCGTCTCCTCCGTTTCGTCGCGCATGTCGTCCGCGAGCTTGCCCACCTCCGTCACGTAGCGAGAGAGCGTGTCCGCGAAGGCGGTGAACTCGAAGGGCAGCACGTCCGCCTCCGCCAGGCGGAGCTCCGCGCGTCCCACGGTCTGGGCCAGCGCGATCCCGTACTCGAAGGTCGGGTCCTTGAAGCGCGTGTAGAGGTCGAAGGAGTCGTAGATGGAGTGGTACTCGCCGCCGTCGTCCTCCCCGCCGTAGCCGAGGTTGAGCGATGCGATGCCCAGGTGCTGGAGGAAGGGGGTGAAGTCGGAGCCCGACCCCAGGGCCGAGATGCGCAGGTCACGGCGATCCCGCGCCTCCTTGCGATCTTCGGCCTTGGCGTCCATGACGAGCCGGGCCCGCCACCGCTCGGCCACGCTGACCTTGGTCTGGGGATCGATCACGTCGCGGGCGACCTCGTTGA
>QHVP01000668.1 GCA_003222295.1 Acidobacteriota bacterium
GAGGGATGCGTCTCGAACCGGATGGGGGTCTCGGTCGCGGAAGCGGCGTGTTCCATGTCTCCTCGGATGCTATCGGCGGCGGGACGGGGTGTCAAGCATTATAGTGCGTCATTTGACGCCGTTGCCTGTATTATAGTGCGGTCAGGCATGGATGCGGATCGCCTTCTCGCCGGACTGGGCCAGCGCGTGCGCGCCCTGCGCACGGAGCGCCGGTCCACCCTGCGCGATCTGGCCGGACGCGCCGGCCTCTCCGAGCGCTTCCTGGTGCAGGTGGAGGCGGGGCGGGCGAACATCTCGGTGCGCAAGCACGCCTCCCTGGCCGGGGCCCTCGGCACGACGCCGGCCGAGCTGCTCCGCGGACCCGGCGGCGAGCGCGACCTTCCCGTGATCGCGCTTCTCGGTTTGCGCGGCGCGGGCAAGACGACGGTCGGGCGCCGCCTCGCCCGCCGGCTGCGCGTTCCGTTCGTCGAGCTCGACCGGCGGATCGAGGAGGCGGCCGGCCTGACCCTCGACGAGATCTTCGCTCTCCACGGCGAGGAGTACTACCGGCGCCTCGAGCGGGAGACGCTGGATCGGGTGCTGCGCGAGGCGCGTCCCCTCGTCCTGGCCACGGGCGGGGGCATCGTGACGAGCGCGGACACCTTCGGCGTGCTGCGCCGGCGCGCCCTCACCATCTGGCTGCGCGCCGAACCGGAGGACCATTGGAATCGCGTGGTCCAGCAGGGCGATCGGCGGCCGATGGCGGACCACCCGGAAGCGATGGCCCAGCTGCGCCGCCTGCTGGCCGCGCGCCGGCCCCTCTACGCCGAGGCCGCGTACACGGTCGAGACCTCGGGTACGGAGACGGACGAAGTCGTGCGCCGGATCGAGAGCCTGGTCGGCCGCTACTCGCCGCCGCGAGCGCGCTTCATGACGACATAGAGATGATGCGCCTCGTGCAGGAGGAAGAACTCGATCCACAGGGGCAGGGCCATCTCGCCGAGGGTGGGGTGCACGGCCGTACGCCCCAGCTGCTTCTCGTCGAGCGTGCAGACCAGCTCCGTCAACTCGGTCCGCAGCGCGGTCAGCCGCCCGCGGACCTCGTCCACCGGCAGCGCGGCCCAGGCCGGCCACTCCGCATCCTCCTCCGCCGCGTAACGCGGCAGCCGCGGGCGATCCTCCGCCAGCATCTTGCGCACGCGGTCGAGCATCACCTGGTGGTGCCGGGCCAGGTGGGCGAGGTTCTCCCTCACGGACCACTTGCCCGATCGCGGGCGGCGGTTCAGCGCCCCGGGGGCCGCGCCCTCGAGGAGGGCGGGGAGACATTCCAGCTGCGTGGCCAGGCGGGCCGCGGTGGACGGACTCATCAGCGATCGGGCAGGGACACCTGGCGATCCCGCTTGGATCGCGCGTCGGACCGCGCGGGGTCGAGCATCGGTGATGGCGGGGCCAGCAGGACGGGCGCGAGCGCGAGGGCGGGCATCAGGCGGGCGGGCAGGAGGGTGGGCTCCAATGCAGGCGCGGCCTCGGATGCCCATCCTTCGAGCTCGTCGGCCGCGGCCGCGGCGACGTAGTCGGTGATCCGCTGCTCCATCTCCGGGGGGAACGGCGGCGCCGTCTCCCGGAGGCCTTGCGTGTAGATCCCCTGGACCACCTCACGGAAGATGGGAAGGGCGGCACGTCCGCCCGTTTCCTTCTCGCCCAGCTCGCGGTTGTCGTCGTAGCCGATGCGTACCGCCACCGTCACGCCTTCCGGTCCGTAGGTGGACCCCACGAACAGCGCGTCACGGAAGTCGCTGCTCGTGCCCGTCTTCCCCATCACGGGGATCCCGAAGTCGTTGCCGGCCAGGGCGTGCGCGGTGCCGCTGGGCAGGCGCACGACGCTGCGCAGGCCTTCCTGGATGGCGGCGATGGCCTGGGCATCGATGGCGAGAGGCGCCGCGGACGCGGCCGCCGTGAACAGGGCCTCGCCGGAAGGGCCGCTGACGCGCGCGATGACATGCGGATCCGCGCTCACGCTCGAGGCCAGGGCGCGGTAGGCGTTGGCCAGCTCCAGCAGCTGCACCTCCGAGGCGCCGAGGGCGGTCGTGATGTACGGCTGCAACGGAGTCCGGATCCCCAGCTCGCGGGCCGTGCGCAGGATCTCGCGCACGCCGACTTCCTGGGCCAGGCGGATGGTGGCGGCATTGCGCGACTCGGCCAGGGCCTGCCGCACCGGAATGAGGCCCTTGAACTTGGAGTCGTAGTTGTTGATCCATTTCGCCGGCGTGTTCACGCCGGTGCTCACCGCGATCGGCTCGTCCGCGACGCGGTTGTCGAGGGCCTTGCCGTGACAGAACGCGGCCAGGTAGACGATCGGCTTCATCACGGAGCCCGGCTGCCGCCGCGAGTCCGTGACGCGGTTGTAATCGCTGTACGAGGTGTAGCGATCCCGGTAGACCTGCCGGCCGCCCGCTTCGGCGAGGACGGCCGCGTCGGCGTTGCGCAGCACGACCACCGAGCCCTGGATGAGTCCGCGGCTCTTCGGGTGCCGCGTCTCGTACGCGCGCAGGCCCGACTCCAGCGCCCGGTTGACCAGGCGCTGGATGCGGTTGTCCACCGTCGTCTGCACGCTGATCCGGCCGCTGATCAGCGCCTCGACGCTCACACCGTCGCGCTGGGCCGTCTTGAGCTCCGTGAAGACGTTCTCCACGACCGCCGGTGCCTCCGTCTTCATCTTGCTGCGCGCGGCCAGGCGCACGGGGGTACCCTGCGCACGCCGCGCCATCTCCGCGGACAGCGACCCGTTGCGGGCCATGAGCCCCAGGATGTCGTTGCGCCGCCGGCGCGGCCGATCGACGTTTCCGGGGGAAGGCGCGTACTCGCGGGGCGACTTCGTGATGCCGGCCAGGAGCGCCGCCTTGTCGGCATCCGCGAGGCCATAGCTGGACAGGGGCTTCGCGAAGTAGTACTCCGAGGCGGCCGAGAACCCGTAGCGGCCGTTGCCCATGTAGATGAAGCTGGCGTAGCGCGCGAGGATTTCCTGCTTGGCGCGCGCCTTGGACCCGAAGCGATGCTCCATCTCCTTCTCGAGCCAGAACGACAGCCGGATCTCCTCGATCTTGCGCGAGAGCTTGTTGGTGGCGGGCACACCGATCACCCTGGACGCAGCGACGGGGATGAGGCCGTTGCCGATCAGCGTGCCGCCTTCCTCCTGCGCGGTCATCTGGCGGAGGAAGTAGCCGCGCACGAGCTGTTGGGTCAGGGTCGAGCCCCCCTGGGGAAAGATGACGGAGGGAGCGAGGCGGTGCTCGGCCACCGAGTGCCGCCACGTCGCCGATACCGACGTGGCCACCGTCTTCCACGCCACGCGCGGGAACGCGCCGAAGTCGATGCCGGAATGGGAGAAGAAGTTCTTGTCTTCCGCGGCGAGGATGGCCTCGCGCACGACGGGCGGAATCTCGTCGTACTCGAGGATGCGCCGATATTCGCGCGCGAGCTCGATCAACACCTCGCCGCGCGCGTCGGAGACCTCGCCGATCGTGGGCGGCTCGAACCTTATGAACGGCTCCAGATCGGGCAGGCCGGAACGGTCCAGATAGAGATGATGGGCGAAGGCGGCGCTGCCGATCAGGACGACGCCCGCCACCGCCGCCACGCGAAAGCCCCGTCGCCCCAGCGGCGGCCGTACTCGGGCAAGGACCGCCCGGCCCCTCGTCCTTGCGAGGGCCGCGAGCGCGGAAGCGTGGACGGCGACGACGCCGCGAAGACGGCGCCAGGGATTGGATGGGATGGGAGGGGTCACCAGAGTTCCTGGAAGGGGCTCACGAGCAAGCGGCGTGCCACGACGGGCGTACGTCGCGGTGACGGCTGCTGGCGCCGAAGATCCTGGGAGCGAGAGGGATCGCCGCGATTCGCGCCGCCGCGGTCGCGCGCCCCCTCCCCGGCGCGATGTAAGGTTTACGGGCGCGCCCTCGCGATCAGGGAGCGGGCGCCGTCCGCGCGCCCGACCGCCAGGCGTCCAGGTTGCGCTCGATCTGACGTGCGTGCCCCTCGAGGTGGTCCGAGTAGATCCGCAGCCATGTCTCGACCGAATAGGGACCGGACTCCGTATGGCGGCCCGCGCGCGACCAGGCCTCGTCGGGCAGCGCGCGCAGCAGCCCCGTGGTGTGGGCGCGTACGGCCTCGACGACGGACAGCGCTGGCTCCAGCGGCCGTGACTGGTAGTCGAAGGTGCGGGCCCAGGCGTCCTGGTCGTAACCCATGACGACGGGGTCCTTCTCCGCGAGCACGTACCGCAGGCGCATGGCCCCGTTCATCTCGGAGTCCGCGCAGTGGCAGACCACTTCGTGCGCGCTCCACTTGCCCGGCGCGGGCCGCCACTTGACGGCCTCGTCCGGCACCAGGTGAAGGGCGTCGTGGAGGCGGAGGGGTCCCCGCTCGTATTGATGGATCCTCTGCTCACGCTCGGTCGAAGTCATGCTCATGGCGGGCTCCTACGATCGAGCCTACACCCGCGGCCGCTCAGCGGCCGCCCCGGCGCCGATCAAGTCGTATCCCATCTGCCGGAGCAGGCACAGGGACCAGGCCCGTTCGAAGAAGAAGAGGGGCTGCAGCGCCGTCTGCGTCACCACCGGCAGGAGGATGCAACACAGGGTGAAGCAGGCGGCGAGCAGGATGGCGATGCCCTGGGCCACCCCGAAGACGATCTTCAGCACCAGGTACAGGAGGAACGGGACGGGATGCGCACGTAGGAGCGAGACGAAGAGACGGACCGCGGCACCGCAGGCGATCCGCCCGTGCATCTGCAGGGGCGCGACGAAATCGCGCAGCGCCACGGCCGCCAGGCCGCCCGCGAGGAGCACGAGGAGGAAGACGGGGACGAGGACGACCAGGGCGACCGCGCCAAACGCCGCCCCCGCTCCGCCTCCACGGGCGATGAGAAGGGCGGCCGCGCCGGCCAGGGCCACGAGGAGGGCGAAGGCGCCCAGAAGCGCCGCGGCCAGCCCGAAGCGCCAGGCGAAATACGAGTTCGCCCTCTCGGCGTGGTCGGCCCACGGACGCGAGAGCTCGGCCCGGCCGGTGGCGACGTCCTCGATGTACACGAAGGTGGCGCGGCTGCCGATCCACAACATCACCGCGACCAGGATGACGACGGCCACGAGCACGCCGACCGCCACCCCGATGATCAGGCCCAGATGCGCCGTGAACCAGGAGCCGAGGTTCGAGAGATCGCCGGTTCCGATTCCGTTCCCGGTCCCGGGGAAGCCGCCCGCGGGCGGCGACCCCGGCCAGGCCCCTCCCACTCCCCCACGCCCGCATTGGTCGAGGAACGCGACGAAGCCGAGCGTGAGCCACCGCTCGAAGCGGAACGGGAAGAGCAGGCGGCGCGTGTGCTCGACAGCCTCACGGGCCGCCTCGATCGGCGAGGGCTCGGCCAATGGGATGGCGGGCGCGCTCATCGGTGACGCTCAGCCTACCCGATTGCGGGGGCTCAGGGGCGGCCGACGCGCGCGCTACGCTCGTCCGGGGCGCCGCCCAGCATGAGGCCCATCTGCACCTTCTCCTGGAGACGGCGGATGAACCGGTTGGCGAGGGCGGGCTCGTAGCGCGCCGCCCGGAACGCATCCTCCCACTGCCGTGGAGAGAGGCGGCGCAGCAGATCGCACGTCCATCGGATGTCGGCGGGCGTGATGTGACGGTAGAGCTTCTCGTGCCGCCAGCGCGTGTCGTCGAACCGGACGTAGCCGTCCTTTCCGACGCCCTTGATGAAGCCCTGCTCTTCGAAGTCGTCGATGTCGTTGCGGCTGCCGGAGACGGGCAGCCCCTTCGCCCTGCCGAGGGCCCCGCCCAGATCGCGCACCACGTACACCACGCTGGCGCCACGGACGGGAGGGTCCACCGCGTAGAGCGCGGTGTTCTGGTCGAGGAGGTCCCAGTTGCTCAGGACGTGCATGAGGACGATCAGGCCGCGGTAGGGCTGAGTCCCCACGAACGGGTTGCGCGCCCACGACCACGTGCCTCGGTACTGCCAGCCGGGCAGCTCGGGGCGAAAGCGCCCGGCCGGCGCGGCATCGGGGGCAATATCGGCGCCGACGAGCTGCCAATCGGCGACGTGGTACGTCGGCGGCTGGCGATAACCGACGGCCCAGGTGATCCGCGAAGCCACCACTTCCGACTGCGCTTCCGGACCGTACTTGACGCTCCACTTCCGGCCCGGGAGATCGCGGACGTCGTAGCCGGGGCTGAATCCCTTGTCGTCCTTCGCGATCAGCGTGAACACCGACTTCGGAAGCGGCATCAGGTCGGGGCCACCGGCACCGTAGAAGAGATCGCGCGCGGCGAAGTCGGTCGGCTCGGACCAGAGCTGGGCGATATCCGGAGACGGCGCATTCGCGGGCACGACCGGTTTCGGTGTCGGCGTGCAGCCGAAGGCGAGGAGCAGCGTCGCCATGAGCAGCGGCACGCTGCGGCCGATCAGCCGCCGCCCGACCACCGACCAATACACGGGAGCCTCCGCGGCCCGTTTGGCAAGAAACGTGCCCTAAGGGCTTGCCGCCCGGTTGGAGCGGCGGGCGAAGCCGTGATCCCATTGGTGCCACGTTGCTTGACTCGCGCGCCTCTCCGCCGCTCTTCCTCCCGCGGCTGCCCCGGGCTCGGTGGGACGGGTTCCCCGCTCTTGTATTTTTTTCACGAGCACGCGAGGAATTGTCGCGGCGACGCCGGTTGCGGCATGATCGGCCGTCATGGAGCGCCCTGCCCGCATCCATCACCTCGCGCTGCGCGTGGGCGATCCCGAGCGGTCGCTGCGTTTCTACGGCGGCGTGCTCGGACTCGCCGAAGCGCGGCGATTCGACGAGGGCGGACGCGTGCGCTCGATCTGGATGTCGGTCGGTGACGCCGTGCTGATGCTCGAGCGCGAGATCAAGGGGCCCGGCGCGGGATCGGGATCGGGACACGTCCTGGTCTTCGCCGTCGCCGACCTCGCGGCCTGGGAGTCGCGCCTGGCCGCGGCGGGAGTGGCGATCGCGGACCGTACGGCGGCGACGCTCTACATCAGCGACCCGGATGGCCACCGCGTCGGCCTGAGCGTGTTCCCTCTCGGCGCCTAAGGCCTCTCCCTCAGCGCGCCCGCGCGCCGTCGAGCTGCTCGATGGTCGCGGTCGAGGGCGGCCGCGAGGCCTGGAGCCTCTTGGCGACCGCTTCCGCCTGGCGCATTGCGCGCAGGATGTTCCCGCTCGCGAGCTTGCCCAGGTCCTCGTCCGACCAGCCGCGGCGCGCAAGCTCCGCGAAAAGCTTCGGATAGCTCGTCACGTCCTCCATTCCCTCCGGCCAGTCGCTGTTGCCGTCGTAATCCCCGCCCAGCCCCACGTCGTCGGCGCCCGCCACCTTGCGCACGTGCTCGACGTGATCGGCCACCTGGGCCAGGGTGACGGGAGGCAGGGGATGGGCGCCACGTCCTTGGTGAGGGCCGCGATCTCCTTGTCGCGCGCCGCGCTTGCGTCAGCGCTCGCCTTGGAGATGAACTCGGCGACGAAGGTGACCATCACCACCCCGCCATTGGGCCCGACGCGCCTCAGGATGTCGTCGGGCACGTCGCGCGGCACCGCGTCGAGCGCCTTCGCGGACGAGTGCGAGAAGATGACGGGTGCCTCCGCGACGCGCAGGGCATCGTCCATCGTCTCCGGCGAAACGTGCGAGAGATCCA
>QHVP01000669.1 GCA_003222295.1 Acidobacteriota bacterium
CGGAGGATCGTTCAATGCGCATGGACCAGTTCACCGTGAAGGCTCAAGAGGCCATCGCCGCCGCCCAGACGGCAGCCGAGCGCGCCGACCACCCCGAGGTGACGCCGGAGCACCTCCTCCAGGCCCTGGTCACGCAGGAGGGAGGAGTGGTCCCCGCGGCCCTGGCCAAGATGGGGGTGAACACGAACGCCATCCTCCAGGACACCGAGAAGGCGCTGGGCGCCTTGCCGCACACACAAGGAGCAGCGACCCACGTGTCGCCGCGGCTCGACGCCATCCTCAAGTCGGCACTGAAGGAAGCGGAGTCGCTCAAGGACGACTACATCTCGACCGAGCACCTCCTGCTCGCGCTGATCGAAGGGAAGAACGTCGCCGCCGACATCCTCAAGCGGCATGGGGTCAGCCGCAACGGACTGCTCGGCGTGCTGCGCGACATTCGCGGCAACCAGCGCGTGACCGACCCCAACGCCGAGGAGCGCTACCAGGCCCTCGAGAAGTACGGCCGCGACCTCACGGACATGGCGCGCAGGGGCAAGCTCGACCCCGTCATCGGACGCGACGAGGAGGTGCGCCGCGTGATGCAGGTGCTCTCGCGCCGCACCAAGAACAACCCCGTCCTCATCGGCGAGCCCGGGGTGGGCAAGACCGCGATCGTGGAGGGCCTGGCCCAGCGCATCGTCGCCGGCGACGTGCCGGAGTCCCTGAAGAACAAGAAGGTGGTCGCCCTCGACCTGGGGGCGCTGATCGCGGGGGCCAAGTACCGCGGCGAGTTCGAGGACCGCCTCAAGGCCGTGCTCAAGGAGGTCATGGAGGCGGAGGGCGAGATCATCCTCTTCATCGACGAGCTGCACACCGTGGTGGGCGCGGGCGCCGCCGAGGGCTCGATGGACGCCTCCAACATGCTCAAGCCCATGCTGGCCCGCGGCGAGCTGCGCTGCGTGGGGGCCACGACGCTCAACGAATACCAGAAGCACATCGAGAAGGACGCCGCCCTCGAGCGGCGCTTCCAGCCCGTGTACGTGGGCGAGCCCACGGTCGAGCAGACGATCGCGATCCTGCGCGGCCTGAAGGAGCGCTACGAGGTGCACCACGGCGTGCGCATCCAGGACTCCGCCATCGTGGCCGCGGCCACCCTCTCCCACCGCTACATCGCGGACCGCTTCCTGCCCGACAAGGCCATCGACCTCATCGACGAGGCGGCCAGCAAGCTGCGCATCGAGATCGACTCCGTGCCCGTCGAGATCGACGAGATCCAGCGCCGGATCGTCCAGCTCGAGATCGAGCGCCAGGCCCTCTCCAAGGAGAAGGACAAGGCCTCACGCGAGCGCCTGGGCAAGATCGAGCAGGAGCTGGCGGACCTGCGCGAGAATGCCTCCGCCCTGAAGGCGGAGTGGCAGCGCGAGAAGGCGGAGATCGAGAAGGTCAAGCAGATCAAGGAGCGGATCGACAAGGTCCGCTTCGAGCTGGAGCAGGCCACGCGCCAGGGCGACCTCAACAAGGCGGCGGAGCTCCGCTACGGGACGCTGCCGCAGCTGGAGGCGCAGCTCCAGGAGGAGGAGAAGCGCCTCTCGCAGCAGGAAGGCAAGCGGATGCTCAAGGAGGAGGTCGACGCGGAGGACGTCGCGGAGGTCGTGTCCAAGTGGACGGGCATCCCCGTCTCCAAGATGCTGGAGGGCGAGGTCGAGAAGCTGTTGCACATCGAGGACCGCCTGCGCGAGCGCGTGGTCGGACAGGACGACGCCCTCCTCACCGTCGCCAATGCGGTGCGCCGCTCGCGGGCGGGGCTGGGCGATCCCAAGCGGCCCATCGGGTCCTTCCTCTTCATGGGCCCCACCGGCGTCGGCAAGACGGAGCTGGCGCGTGCGCTGGCCGAGTTCCTCTTCGACAGCGAGAAGGCCATGGTCCGCATCGACATGACCGAGTACATGGAGAAGCACGCGGTCTCGCGCCTGATCGGCGCCCCGCCCGGATACGTCGGCTACGACGAGGGGGGCCAGCTCACGGAGGCCGTCCGCCGGCGCCCGTACGCGGTCATCCTCTTCGACGAGATCGAGAAGGCGCACCCGGACGTCTTCAACATCCTGCTCCAGGTGCTCGACGACGGCCGCCTGACGGACGGCAAGGGCCGCACGGTGAACTTCCAGAACACCGTGCTCATCATGACCAGCAACGTGGCCTCCGACCTCATCCAGGAGATGGCGCGCCGGGGCGATGCGCCGGACCTGAAGGACAAGCTCATGGAGGCCCTGCGGATCACGTTCCGGCCGGAGTTCCTCAACCGCATCGACGAGATCGTGACCTTCCGCGCCCTGGGACCCGCAGAGATCGAGAAGATCGTGGACATCCAGATGCGCGACCTGCGCCGCCGCCTGGCCGAGCGCAAGATCACGATCGCGCTCACGGACGAAGCGCGCAAGGCGCTGGCCGAGCGCGGCTACGATCCCGTCTTCGGCGCGCGTCCGCTCAAGCGCGCCCTCCAGCGCATGATCGAGAACCCGCTCGCGGTGGAGGTCCTGGCCGGGAAGTTCCGTGAAGGCGACCACGTCATCGTGGACACCCGGGACCGCGAGACCTTCACCTTCCGCAAGGAAGCGCCGGTGGCCCAGCCGGCCTGAGCCGGAGGCCGCGCGCCCGGAGGCAAGCATGTCCGACGACCAGGCCCTGCGCGCACAGCTTCGCCGGATCCTGGACTGGGAAGACGCCCACGCGAGCGTCGATCGCGCCGCCGCCGGACTGCCGGCGCGCCTGCGTGG
>QHVP01000670.1 GCA_003222295.1 Acidobacteriota bacterium
ATGATGAAGAGCGGCCGGCCGGACGCTCGCGGCGGCAGTGGTGCGCCCATAGGAAGAGGTGACCCGCCCCTCACGGAATTCCATGGGCTGGATCCCCGCCGAGGATGGTCCAGCGCTCCGGCAATGTCAATACCCGCCCGCGCCCGTCAGAGCGCGTCGAGGATGGCGTGCGTGACCTCTTCGACGGCGATCCGGTGCCGCCGCGCGGCCGGTCACATGCCGGGAGGCTGGAAGCGGCCGTCGGCGGCCGTCCAGCCGCCGTCGACGAAGAGCACGGACCCGGTGACGCAGCTGGCCGCGTCGGAGGCCAGGAACACGGTGGGTGCGGCGATCTCGTCCGGCTGCGCCCATCGCCTCAGGACGGACTTCGCGGAGTACGCGTCGTACCACTCCTTGTGGGCCTTGATGGGTGCGGTCAGCGGGGTTTCGACCACTCCCGGCGCGACCGCGTTCACGCGCACGCCGGCGGGCCCGAACTCGGCGGCCGCGGTGCGCACGAGCTGGACGATGGCCGCCTTGGACGCCGCGTACGCGGACTGGCCCGGCTCCACCACGAGAGCACGGATCGAAGAGAACAGGATGATGCTCCCCGAGCGCTGCTTGGTCATGATGCGCCCGGCCGCCCGGAGCACGTTGAAGTTGCCCTTGATGTTGATGGTGACGACGCGATCCAGCTCCTCGTCGGTGTAGGTGAGGATCGTCTTGCGGACGTTGATGCTGGGCGTGGCCACCACGACGTCCAGACGTCCGTGGCGCTCCTGGATGTCCTCCAGGGCCTCCTGCACGCTCGCGCTCTTGACGAAGTCGAGAGCCTTGGTCGCCGCCTCCGCCTGCAGACCCTCTCGTCGGAGCCGGCTCGCCACCGCTTCCGCCTTCCCGCCCTCGAGATCGAGGAGGCTCACGTGCGCGCCCGCGCGCGCGGAAGCGACGGCCACGGCCTCCCCGATGCCGGAGCTGGCGCCGATCACCGCCGCCACTTTCCCATCGAGGCGAAACGGACTCTGCGTGGTCATGTCTTTACCTCCGGCCCGCGGGCATCATAGCTCCGTGGGCCGTCGCCGCAGAGCCAATACGGCGCCGGCGGCGACCGCGGAAGCGACGAGCCCGGCCAGGGCGGGCGAGAGGATCCCGAACCCGAGGCCGTCGGTGGCCAGGTGCACGGCGAGCATCACGGCCACGCCTCCGGCAATTGCCGCCAATGCTTCCGGCGTCCCCGCCCGGCGCACGTACAGGCCGGCCACGACGGGGACGAACAGGCTCACTCCCAGCAAGGAATAGAAGATGCTCAGGGCGCCGATCACGGTGGGAGAAACGATGGCGAGGAGCACCCCGACGGTGCCGCCCGCGATGGCGGCGAGGCGCGCGACGCGCAGGACCTGCGCATCGGTGGCCGCGGGCCGGACGTATCCGCGATACAGGTCCTGGGAGAGCGACGTTGCCAGCATGAACAGGATCGCGTCCGCGGAGCTCGCTTCCGCGGAAACGACGGCGGCCAGCCCCAGGCTGCCCAGAAGGGGAGGGAGGTCCTGCATCAGCACGGTCGGCAGGGCCAGTTCCGGATTCGCGAGGCCCGGGTGGAGGGCGCGCGCCGCCATCCCGATCAGGGCCGGGACGGGCGAGAAGAGCAGGAGCACGCCCGCGTTGGCCGCCACTCCGAGGCGGACCGCGCGCAGGTCCCGCGCGCCGTACACCTTCTGCAGGAGGCCGGGCGAGACCATGAAAGCCGGGGCGAGCAGGGCCAGATAGTTCCAGCCGGAGCCGCCGCCCTGCCAGGGGTTCCAATAGTCGCCGCCCGGGGTGGCCGCGGCCAGTCCGGCGAAGCCTCCCGCGCGGGAGATCGCAAGGGGCAGGGCGATGCCGAATCCGAACAGCTTCACCACCACCTGCACGAGGTTGACCCAGGCCGAGGTCAGCAGGCCGCCGGCGGTGAAGTAGATCGTGACGATGAGGCCGCCCACGAGGCAGCCGATCGGCTTGGGCACGCCCGCCACCACGTGAAGCACCCACGAGAGGGCGATGAGCTGCCCGGCCAGGATGGCGAGAGTGCCGATCCAGAGAAGCAGCGTGATGACGGCGCGCACCGAGCGCCCGTAACGGTGCTCGAGGAAGTCGCCGACGGTACGCTGATCGCGGTCGCGTGCGATGCGCCAGACGCGCGGGCCGACGGCGAAGGCGAGGACGAGCGAGCCCATGGCCGCGGATCCGACCCACCACCAGGCGCTGAGGCCGTCCCGGTAGCCGAGGCCCGACGCGCCGACGGTGGAGCCGGCCCCGATGTTCGCCGCGACCATCGTGGCGAAGAGGAGGCCGGGGCCGAGCGTGCGGCCGGCCACGAAGAAGTCTCCCGCGCTCTGCACGCGGCGGCCGATGTAGAGGCCGATGCCGACCATGAGCGCGCCGTACGCGAGGAGAAGCACGAGATGGAGGTTCATCGTCGGTGGCAGCGGAGCGGCGAGCGTACCCGATGCGCGCCGCCGATCCAAAGCCCATCGACGTGAGGCGGCGGGGAGCCTGCGGTACGATGCCGGTCATGGCGAGCGTGCGGGATCGGGTCCTGGCCCAGGTCGACGCCCTGGCGGACGAGACGGCCGCGTTCACGACGGAGCTGGTGCGCATCCCGACCGTGAACCCGCCCGGCGACGTGTACGAGGACTGCGCGCGCGTCATCGGCGATCGTCTCCGCGCCTTCGGGTTCGAGGTCCAGTACATCGCGGCCGAAGGCCGGCCCGAGCACACCGCCGCCCACCCCCGGGTCAATGTCATGGGTGTTCGCGCCGGGGAGGGCCGCGGTCCGGTCGTGCATCTGAACGGGCACTTCGACGTGGTCCCGGCCGGTGAAGGATGGACCGTCGATCCGTTCGCGGGCGCCATCAAGGGCAGCCGCCTCTACGGGCGCGGGACGGGCGACATGAAGGCGGGGATCGCCTCCGCGATGTACGCGGCGGAGGCCATCCGCCGCGCGGCTGTGCGCGTGCCAGGGGCGATCGAAGTGAGCGGCACCGTCGACGAGGAGAGCGGCGGGTTCGCGGGCGTGGCCTATCTGGCCGAGCAGAAGTACATCGCGAAGGGCCGCACCGACTACGTGATCATCCCCGAGCCGCACAGCCCCGACCGCATCTGCGTCGGGCATCGTGGCGTCTACTGGTTCGAGGTCACGACGGAGGGACGGATCGCCCACGGCAGCATGCCCTTCCTCGGGATCAGCGCGATCGAGCACATGGGGCACGTGCTGGAGGCGGTCAGGTCGGAGCTCAAGCCCGCGCTGGCCTCGCGCGTCACCGAGATGCCGGTGGATCCTCCGGGAGCCCGGCACGCGACCATCAACGTCAACACGGTCGAGGGGGGGCAGTCGCGCCAGGACGTGCAGACGCCGTGCGTGGCCGACCGCTGCCGCGCCGTGTTCGACCGCCGGTTCCTCCTGGAGGAGGGCTTCGATCAGGCGCGGGCGGAGGTCGTCGAGCTGCTCGAGCGCACGGCCGCGCGCATACCGGGGCTGCGCTACCAGCTCAAGGACCTGATGGTGGTCCACCCCACGCGCGCCCCCCAGGATTCGCCGCTGATCGCCGCCCTCGATCGCTCGAGCCGGGCGGTGATGGGGAAGCCGGCGACCATCATGGCCAGCCCGGGCACCTACGACCAGAAGCACGTGGCCCGCATCGCGGGCCTCCCCCACTGCGTCTCCTATGGGCCGGGGATCCTGGAGCTGGCCCACCAGCCGGACGAGTACATCGAGCTGGCCGACCTCGCGAGCTCCACGCGCGTCCTGGCCCTCACCCTGCTCGATCTGGCCGGCGTGGCCTGAACAGGAACGCGACTCACTCGGTTAGCCAAACAGGCGCTTGTGGCCGGGTCGGTCGTCGAGTTTTTGCGTCAACAACGGACCGATCGAACGGGCTAGGGCGCCTCCCAGTGACCCGAGCGCGCTGATCGCACCAGCGCGTCAATGGCGCGCATGTTGGCCACGGAGTCTTCGAGAGGCATGGGAGCTGGCCGGCGTTCCCGAATGGCGCGCGAGATCTCGTCCGCCTGCAACGTGTACTGGTCGACGACCGCGAACGACCGCGTCTCCACCCCTGTCCCGAACACGTCGCGGCCGTCGTCGAAGGAGATCCGGCAGGGCCGGTCGGGGGGCGCGTTCACCGGGATCTCCACCTCGATGCGCCCGC
>QHVP01000671.1 GCA_003222295.1 Acidobacteriota bacterium
TGACGCGGCCGGGACGCACCGTGCGGGCCAGCCTCGGCCTCGTGCACGCGCTGGGAGACGAGTGGCGCACGCCGGCGGGCGGCCGCGTGGATCACTACCTGCAGACCGACATCGGCCTGCAGCCGGGGTTCTCGGGCAGCCTGCTCGTCGATCTCGGCGGGCGGGCCATCGGCATGAACAACGCGGGCCTGGTCCGCGGAACCAGTCTCGCCATGCCGCCCGCTACGCTGCGGCGGGTGGTCGAGACGCTCGTCGCGCACGGCCACGTGCGCCGCGGCTTCATCGGCATCGGCACGATCCCGGTCCGCCTGCCCGCCGGCCTCGAGAAGGTGGCGGGCCAGCCGGCGGGCCTGCTCGTCACCTCCGTCGCGGACGAGAGTGGAGCGGGACGGGCCGGGCTCCTGCTCGGCGACGTGATCGTGGGCGTCGAGGGCAAGGGCGTGTCGAGTCCGGGGGACCTGCTTCCGTTCCTGGAAGAGGACCGCATTGGACAGAGCCTCGCAATGCGGATCGTGCGCGGGGGAGAGCCTCGCGATCTGTCCGTGACCGTCGGCGCGCGCGAGCCGCGAGGAGGCCGCGCGTGAGCCTCCTGTCCGAGCTGTCGCGGGAGCTGTCCGCCCTGGCCGCCGCGGGCGCGGCGGGTGTCGTGGGCCTCGAGCATCGCCGGGGTCAGGGGTCGGGGATCGTCCTCTCCCCGGACGGATACATCCTGACCAACGCGCACGTGGCCCGGGCCGGCGGCGCGCTGCGGGTGCGGCGGCGAGGCGCGCCCGTCGCGCCGGCCGAGCTGATCGGGGCCGACGAGCGCACGGACCTCGCGGTCGTGCGCACTCGGGACGCCGGCCCGCCGCCGCTGGCCCTGGCGGACAGCCGGCGGTTGCAGGTCGGGCAGCTCGTGATGGCCATCGGCAACCCGTTCGGGTTCGATCGCTCGGTCAGCCTGGGCGTGGTGAGCGCTCTGTTCCGCGAGCTGCCTACGCGGAGCGGGATCCTCGAGGGCCTGATCCAGACCGACGCCGCCGTCAACCCGGGCCACTCCGGCGGGCCGCTCCTGGACATGGACGGCCGCGTGGTGGGGATCAACACCGCGATGCTCACGACGGCCGGGGGCATCGGCTTCGCCGTGCCCGCGCACACCGCGAGCTGGGTGGCCGCGGTCCTGATCCAGCACGGCGAGGTGCGCCGGCCGTATCTGGGCATCCGCGCGCGCAGCGAGGAGCTGGATCCGGTCCTGGCCCGCGACGCCGGGCAGGCGCGCGGCGTGCGCGTCGTGGGTGTCGAACCGGGCACGCCGGCCGCGGACGGCGGGCTGAGCGGAGGCGACCTGCTGCTGGCGGCCAACGACGCGCCCGTGGCCACCCTGGACGACCTGGCGCGGGTCCTGGTGCTGGCGCGGCCGATCTCGGTGGACGTCGAGGTGCTCCGGGGAAGCGCGCGCCGGCGCCTCGTGGTGAGACCACAGCCGCAGGCCGCCTGAGGCTCTGGTCCCGGTCCGCCGGGACCGGTCTGATAAGATCGATCAATGCGGCTGGGGATCGACTTCGGGACGACGCACACGGTGGCCGCCCTCGTCGACCGCGGGAACTATCCGGTCGTCTCCTATGAATGGGGCGATTTCGTGCCCTCGCTCGTCGCCCTGCGCGCGGCGGATGGCGCGCTGAAGCTGGGCCAGGACGCGCTGCAGGTGGCCGAAGACCCCGGCTGGACGGTCGTGCGGTCGATCAAGCGCCTCCTCGCGGACGCGGGGCCGCTCACGGAGTTGCAGGTCGGCGCCCGCTCGCTGCCCCTCCTGGACGTTCTCGTCGCCTACCTGGAGCAGGTTCGCGACGACATCGTCAGCCGCTCCAACGCCGGGGTCGGGCGCAGCGAGACCCTCGAGGTCGCGGTCAGCGTGCCCGCCAACGCCTCGAACGACCAGCGCTTCCTCACCCTGGAGGCCTTCCGCCGCGCCGGATTCGAGGTGCTCGCGCTCCTCAACGAGCCGTCGGCGGCGGGCTTCGAGTACGCGCACCGCTTCCGCAGCACCGTGACCTCCCGCCGCGAGTACGTGCTCGTCTACGACCTCGGGGGAGGGACCTTCGACTCGTCGCTGATCCACATGGCCGGGCGTGTGAACGAGGTCCTCACCACCTCCGGGGTGTCGCGGCTGGGTGGGGACGACCTCGACGAGGCCATCCTCGAGGTCGTGCTCGACAGCGTGGGCCAGCCGGACATCGACGCGCACACCTGGCGGCGGCTCCTCGACGACTGCCGCCGCCAGAAGGAAGGCGTCGGGCCCAACACGCGGCGCCTGGTGGTCGATCTGGAGCTGCTCGGCCGCGCTCCCCTCGTGCTGCCCATGGAAGACGTCTACGCGGCGTGCGCGCCGCTCGTC
>QHVP01000672.1 GCA_003222295.1 Acidobacteriota bacterium
GCCTACTACCCCAACCTCGTCAACTTCCTGCACGAGGCCTTCGAGGACTTCTTCGTCGGTCACGTGGGACGGCCGTATCCGGACGTCTTCCGGGACGGCCTGGGCTTCCCCACCGTCAAGGTCGAGATGGAGTTCCTGTCGCCCGTCCACTACGGCGACCATGTGGACATCGACGTCACGATCGAGCGGGTCGGACGCACGTCGGTGCAGATCCGCTACGAGGCCTCGGTGGCCGGGAAGCCGGTCTTCAAGGCGCGCACCATCGCGGTCGTCGTGGACATGCGCACCTTCCGGCCGACGCCGCTGCCACAGGCGCTACGAGAGAGCTTCTTGTCGGCGAGGGAACCGGAAAAGCAGGAATAGCGATCGACGGCGGCCATCTTTTGCCGTCTACCAACGGTGATAGGCGGGATGCCCCGGCTTGACCGCCACAAAGGTCCCGCGGCAGGTCGCGCAGGTCTTGCCCCCTGACTCCAGCGTTGCTTCCACCGTTGCGCGGTCCGCAGAGGATTCGACCACCCGCGCCGTCAGATGCACCGGGGCCCGGCTCGGCGTCGGGCGCAGAAACGTGACCGCATAGTTCGCGGTCACCGTGCAAGGCGGCGACGACGCGCCGGACGCACGCATCAGGTGATACGTGGCGGCCCAGTTGCTGTGACAGTCGAGCAGGGCTCCGATGATCCCGCCGTTGAGCATCCCGGGGAAGGCTTCGTGGTGGCTCTCCGGCGTCCAGTCCGCCACGACCTCGTCACCCTGCGCGAAGCTGCGGATGCGGAGTCCCTTCGGGTTGGCGGGGCCGCACCCGAAGCAGGTGTTCCCGGGCGCAAATGTGTCTTGAAGGCTCGCAGGGCTCAGAAGAGCTTGAGCTCCAGATTCTCGGCCGCGATGTCGGTGAGGTCCACGATGGCGGCGGCGTTGACGCCCATGGCGATCGCGATCGTCTCCGAGATCTCCTCGCGCGTGGCCCCGAACTTCAGCGCCTTCTTGATGTGCCCCTCGAGGCAGCCCTGACACTTCGCAGCCAGGCTGGCCGAGATGGCGACGAGCTCCTTGGTCTTGCGGTCGAGGACGGACGGCCGGTAGGTCTCCTTGTAGAACTCGAAGTAGATCTCGCGGAAGCGGGGGTCGACCATCGAGTACGACCCGATCTGCTCCGGCGCCTTCTGGGCGCCGTTGTCCTCCTCCGGAAAGGGGACGTGCCGGCCCTTCGCGGCGGCCGCGGAAGGAGGCGCCGTCGAGCGCTTGTGGGCCGCGGCGACCTTTGACCTCTTCGACTTCTCGAGCACGCTCATTGCGGTCTCCTCATCGGCCGAAGGCCATCCGGACGGGCGGCGCGGACGACGCCGCTCCCAGCAGCTCGGTGACGGCGGTCTCGTAGGCCGCGGTGCCGTCGCGATAGGCGCCGCCGTGGCTCGTGCCCGGGACCACCAGCACGTGCGCCTGCGGTCCGGCCGCGGACCTCAGCTCGAACGCGATCTCCGACGGCATCCGGCGGTCGCCGGAGTTGCAGACGAACAGGCAGGGCCGGGGGGCGAGGTGGGCGGCCGCGCTGCGAACGTCGACGGCGTCCGGGTCGAACCCGGCACGGCGGCCGATCCAGTACACGACCTCGTCCGCCACCGGCCAGTTCGGCACGATGCGCAGCCACCAGCGGAACCCGCGGAACAGGCCGAGGTGATGGGCGACGGTGTCGCGCAGGCTGCGATAGCTGCTGTCGCAGACGAGGGCGGCCACTCCGGGATCCTCGGCCGCGGCCAGCGTCGCCGAGGCCGCGCCCAGGGACACGCCCCACAGCACGACCGGACCCTGCGACCGCGCACGCGCAAGCGCGGTCGCGGCGTGCACGTCCTGCTTCTCGAAGAAGCCGAAGCTCGAGACGTTGCCCCCGCTCTCGCCGTGATGGCGCAGGTCGAACAGCAGCGCGTTCCAGCCCAGCTTGTGCAGGAACGGGACCTTCTTGACCATCTCGATGCGCGAGCGGTTCAGTCCGTGAACGAGGACGACCGTGCCGTGCGCATCGGGCGCCGGCACCCACCATCCCTTGAGCGGCACCGCGTCGGGGGCGTTGAAGGTGACATCCTCGTACGGCAGCTCGAACTTCGCGGGCGTGAGGCCCGCGTTCTCGCGGTCGTTGTAGGTGAAGCGGCGGATGGTGGCCAGGCCCGCCAGCCAGTAGGGAGCCCAGCCGAAGACGAAGACCGCCAGCGCGGCCACGAGGACGAGACCGACCCGCTTGAGCCACTTCATCGGAGAACGGCCTCCCGCGTCAGGAGGCGCCGCTCACC
>QHVP01000673.1 GCA_003222295.1 Acidobacteriota bacterium
CTGCAGATGTGGATGGAGACGGAGCCGGGCGGTGCTTGAGTCGCGCCGCGCGTTCATGCTGGCCACCGCCCGCGCCGCGGGCGTGGCCGGGCCGGCCCTGGGCGTGCTCGCGGGCACGGAAGCGCCCGCCCGCACGGAAGCGAACGATCTCGCCATCCTCTGCGCCGCTCTCCTGATCGAGCATCATGCGATCGCGCTCTACGGGCACGGCCTCCGGCGCGCCCTCTTCCCGCCGGGCCTGCGCGCGTACGCGACGGAGTTCCGCGGCGACCACCAGGGCCATCGCGATACCCAGGTCGCGATCATGGAGGAGCGCGGAGCGGCCGCCCCCGCCGCGCGGGACGATTACGATTTCGGCCATGCGCCGGCCGGGGACGCCTTCGTCCGCCTCGCTCTCGAGATCGAGATCGCGGCCCAGCGTGCCTACACCGGCCTCATCAGCCGCATCCGAACCGAGGACTACCTGCTCTCCGCCGCCTTCATCCTCGTCGACGAGGTGCGCCACATGACGGTGTGGCAGCGCGTGCTGGGCCTCAAGATCTACTAGGCCCGTTAGAATCCTCGCAGGAGGCCTGACGCATGGATCCACGACACAGCGAAGCGGCGGCCGCCGAGCTGCAGAAGCTGCGCGAGCAGGGCCTGCTGCGCGAGGAATGGCCGATCGTCGGACCCCAGGGGCCCGAGATCCGCGTGGAAGGGCGCGCGGGAGCGGTCCTGAACTTCTGCGCCAACAACTACCTCGGGCTGTCCGGCCATCCGGAGCTGGTGGCGGCCGCCCACCGCACGCTGTACACCTGGGGCTACGGCATGTCGAGCGTGCGCTTCATCTGCGGCACGCAGCGACTGCACTGGGACCTCGAGCGCAAGGTCGCGGAGTTCCTCGGGATGGAAGACGCCATCCTGTATGCGGCCTGCTTCGACGCCAACGCGGGCGTGTTCGAGCCGCTCCTGGGCGCCGAAGACGCGATCCTCACCGATCGCCTCAACCACGCGTCCATCATCGACGGCGTCCGTCTCTGCAAGGCCACGCGCTTCGTCTACGAGCACGCCGACATGGCCGACCTCGAGAAAAAGCTGGTGGAGGCCGCGTCGTCCCGCTTCCGTCTCATCGTGACCGACGGCGTCTTCTCGATGGACGGCGATGTCGCGCCCTTGGACCAGATCTGCGCGCTGGCCGATCGCCACCGGGCGCTGGTGATGGTGGACGAC
Source organism: Acidobacteriota bacterium (assembly GCA_003222295.1). Taxonomy (GTDB): domain Bacteria; phylum Acidobacteriota; class Vicinamibacteria; order Fen-336; family Fen-336; genus AA29. Next base: position 1,210 of record QHVP01000673.1, read on the forward strand.
TCGCACGCCACCGGCTTCATGGGCCGCACCGGACGCGGCACGCCCGAGCACTGCGGCGTGACGGGGCGCGTGGACATCCTCACCACCACCTTCGGCAAGGCCCTGGGGGGCGCCATGGGCGGCGCCATCGCGGCGCGGAAGGAGACGGTCGACCTCCTCCGCCAGCGCAGCCGGCCCTACCTCTTCTCCAACAGCCTGGCCCCGGTGGTGGCGGGAGCGACCCTGCGCGCGCTCGAGCTGCTCGCGCAGACGACCGAGCTGCGCGACCGGCTGGAATCGAACACGCGCGTGTTCCGCGAGCGGATGACCGCCGCCGGGTTCGAGATCCGCCCCGGCGTCCATCCGATCGTGCCGATCATGTTCTCGCGCTTCACGCCCGACGACGCGCCGCTCGCCCAGCGGTTCGCGCGCGCGCTGCTCGAAGCGGGGATCTACGTGAAGGGCTTCTTCTTCCCCGTGGTGCCGCGCGGGCTCTCGCGCATCCGCGTCCAGGTCTCGGCCGCCCACACGCCCGCGCACATCGACCACGCGGTGGAGGCGTTCACGAAAGTCGGACGGTCCCTGGGCGTGCTGTAGTCCGTTCCCCGTCTCCGTGCCCCTCTCCGTCTCCGTCCGTTCAGCCGACCAAGCCTTGGAATTCGCTTGGGACCCGCTTGGACCCCGCTGAGGGCTCCCGGAGCCGACGATCGGTAGTCTCCTTCTGCGGGCCGACGAGCCCGCGGAAAGGAACGTCATGACCACCGCCGTCCTCACCCAGCCGCGCCGCGAGCTGAACGGCCTCACCGCGGAGCCCGAGCGCCGCGCCCTGCTGTTCCTGGCCGCGAGAGTGCCCGCCGCCGTGGGTCCCGACCATCTGACCGCGCTCGGCCTTTTCGCCATGCTCGCGGCCGGTGCCGCCTACGCGCTCTCCGCCCGCTGGCCCTTCCTCCTCCTGGCCGTGAACGCCCTTCTCGTGCTCAACTGGCTTGGCGACAGCCTCGACGGGACACTGGCACGGTACCGGCAGCGCACACGGCCGCGCTACGGCTTCTATGTCGACCACATGGTGGATGCCCTGGGCGCGCTGGGCCTCCTCCTGGGACTGGCGGCATCGGGCTGGATGACGCCATGGCTGGCCGTGGCCCTGCTGCTCGCCTATCTGCTTCTCTCCGTCGACATCGCCCTGGCCGCCTGCAGCCGCGGAACTTTCAAGATCTCCTACGGGCCCTTCGGAGGGACGGAGCTGCGCATCCTGCTCGCCCTGGCCAATACCGCGGTCTGGCTCTGGCCGCAGGTCGTGGTCGGTGGCCGCGCGCTGATGGCGTTCGACGTCGTGGGCGGGCTCGCCCTGCTGGGTCTGGTGGCGGCCCTCGTGCGTTCGATCGTGCAGAACGCGTGCGCGCTCTACGCGCTCGAGCGGCTCTGATGCGGTGCGGTACAATTCCCGCTCCCTCCGGGCACACCTGTGCTGGAACTTGTCCGCGCGCTCGCCATCGCCTGGAAGAACCTGGCGGCCTACCCGCCCGGCCATCCGGCGCTCGTCGCCTCCCTCGGCCTCGCGCACCGGCGCCTTCAAGATCTGCTGGCGGCGAGCGGCGCCGTCACCTTCGGCATCTCCAGTGACGGCCTCGTCGCCGCCCAGGAGAAGCTGACCTCCTCGCACGCGCGCGACCTCGCGCGTGCGCTCTACCTGCGCGAGGTGGCCCTCCTGCGGCTCGAGCCCGGCCTCCAGCCCGCCGAGCTCGAATCGCTGCTGAGGGTGATGAGCGGGAACGGCACGCGCGGGGACCAGCGGCCGCTGGCCGAGGAGCTGGCCGCAAGCGGCGTCACGCACGTCCGTGTGGAATCGGTGGACTTCTCGCAGGTGCGCCTCACGGACGACACGCGTCACGAGCCCGCGCCCCGGTCGCTGTGGGACGATCTGCTGCGCACCGTCCTGGCCGGCCAGGCCCTCTCGGCGGAGGGTCGCCGCCGGGTGGACTCGGGAGAAGCGGCCAGCGCTCACGGAATCGCCTCCGTGTTGGAGGAAGTGCTGGCCGCGCGAGGCGGGGCCGCCGGCACCGGGGGCGCGGACGCGAGCGGAGCCCAACGCGCAGCGCTGGGCGCGCGCGTGGCCCAGGCGGCGGGCCGCCACTTCCTGGGCACGTCCGCGGAGCGGGTCCTGGCTGCCAACCAGGTTGCCGACCTGGTGCGCGCCCTGCCGGCCGACATGCGCGACATGATCATCGCGACCGCGATGAAGAGCCTCGCCAGCGACGAGACGGCGGCGGAAGCCCTGGCCGCCCTGGCCGGCGGCCTGACCCCCGACACGGTCCTGCAGGCCTTGCAGCGGATCAAGAACGAGGTCCCGCTCTCGAGCCACGCCCTGCGCCTCATGCACGCGCTTTCCGCGGCCGCTCCCTCGCCGCGCCTGCGCCAGGTGCAGCCGCCGGATGCGGCCCTGCTGGCCGAGCTCTCGGTCGTCTTCCGCGACGACGACATCGACCGCTACAACCCGGATGAACACCAGTCGCTGCTCGAAGCCGCGTCCATCGAGGTGCCCGTGCTCGTCACCGCCCAGGAGATCCCGGAGCTGGGGGACCGACTGGAGACGGTCACGGATGACGCGCTGGCCGAGCGGATGGCGCAGACGGCGGTTGAGCTCTGCCTGCGCTTCGCGGGGCGTGACGGCACCGAAACCCTGCTCGCCCG
>QHVP01000674.1 GCA_003222295.1 Acidobacteriota bacterium
CGCGAGACACCGGGCACGATCGCGAGCGCCTGCGCGCAGCCGATCAGCACCGCGTCGCGGGTAGTCACGTGGAGGGCGTCGTGCGTCTCCGCGCCGTCCGCGAGGCGGGCGGCGTGACGATCCGCGAGGAGCAGCACCGTCCCCACGCCGGCCATGGTGGCGGCGATGAGGAGGGGCGAGCGGAACGTGGTGTCCGCGTAGTCCTCCAGGGCGAGGCCCGCGACTGCTCCGGGGAGGGAGGCCAGGGCCAGCAGCCACAGCATCCGCGCGTCCCCCTCGAACGGCCGGCCCCGGAACAGCCCCTGGAACGCCGCCATGATGATCCGCGCCCAGTCGCCGGCAAAAGCGTAGAGGACGGCGGCCAGCGTGCCCACATGGAGGGCCACGTCGAAGGCGAGGCCCGGGTCGGGCCAGCCCAGCAGCCACGGCGTGACGACGAGATGGGCGGAGCTGCTGATGGGAAGGAACTCGCCCAGGCCCTGGACGATGCCCAGCACGATGGCCTGGAAGGTCGTCACGTCTCCGCCTGGGTTCATGTCGAGAGTCCTCGTCGATGATAATTGGCCAGGTGCCGGGCCGCGGTGGCGCCGCCATGGTGGTCACGATCGATGGTCTTCTACGCCTCCGTCAACGGGGAGATCACGCCGGCCGAGGAGGCGCGGGTCTCCGTGCTGGACAACGGATTCACGTTCGGGGACGCCGTCTACGAGACGCTGCGCACGTACGCCGGCCGCCCCTTCCATCTCGACCGGCACCTCGAACGGCTGCGACGCTCGGCGCAGCGCCTGGGCATCCCGATGCCGGCCGACGGCGCGCTGACGCGCGATCTGGACGCGCTCCTCGCGCGGGCCGCCAATCCAGAATCGTACATCCGGATCATCGTCACCCGCGGGCGGGGCGACATCTCTTATCACTTCGACCGCGTCCAGGGGCCGACGGTCGTGATGGTGGTCAAGCCCCTGGCACCCTTCCCGCCCGCGCACCACACGGACGGCGTCCCCGTCATCCTCTCGTCGGTGCGCCGCAATCATCCACGGGCGCTCGACCCCGCCATCAAGTCCTGCAACCTCGTCAACAACATCCTGGCCGTGCAGGAAGCGCAGGCCAAGGGCGCCTTCGAGCCGATCATGCTCAACGAGACCGGCGAGATCGCGGAGACGGCGAGCGCGAACGTGTTCCTGGTGAAGGACGGCGCGCTGCTGACGCCGCCGCTGGACGCGGGAATCCTGCCGGGGATCACGCGGCTGGTCGTACTCGAGCTGGCGCGCGGCCTCGCTCTCCCCACGCGCGAGGAACCCGTCGCGGTCAAGGACCTGCTCGCCGCGGACGAGGTGTTCATCACGAGCACGCTCAAGGAGGTCCTGCCCGTCGCGACGATCGATGGGCGGCCGGTGGGTGATGGCCACCCCGGGCCGGTGACGCGACGTCTGCTGGAGGCCATCCGCGATTACGCCCCGCGAAACTCGGGTTGAGGCGGAGCGCTGTGTTAGGCGGAGTCCCGGCATGGCAGCGGAGCGACGTAGAGTGACTTCGTGCCGGGGATCAGTCGGTTTCGAGGCATCGTGATCGGGATGTACTACAAGGACCACAATCCTCCGCACTTTCACGCCACCCAAGGCGAGCATGAGGTCGCGATAGCCATTCGAGACGGAGAGGTTCTCTGGGGGAGCCTGCCGGGCCGTGCGCTCGCTCACGTGCAGGAGTGGAGGCAAGCGCACTTGGTCGAATTGGAGGATGATTGGGAGCGGGCCAGGGGGCGGCAGCCGTTGAATCCTATCGCACCGCTGGAGTAATCATGCCGAGACTCGTTGCCGCACGATACGTCCGAGACTTCGTCATCTGGCTGCGTTTCAGCGATGGTGTCGAGGGCGAAGTGGACCTCGCTGGGGACCTCGACGGCCCCGTCTTCGAGTCACTGCACGACGCTGCCTATTTCCGTTCCTTCGTCCTTCATCCTGAGCTCCACACGATCGCTTGGCCGAATGGAGCCGATCTCGCGCCCGAGTTCCTGTACGAGCGCATTCGAGTACCCGCCTAACAAGCAGTTGCCGGGTACTCGCTCCGGAGCCAGCGCACCGCGTTATTCCCGTCTCGGGTTCTTGCGCGCAAGCAGCCATCCAGGTAGGAACAGAAGCACCCCGGCGAGCATCATCCGCAGCATCGCGATCGTGGAGGGCGTCCCGAAGAACGCCGTCGCCGCCACCAGGGTCACGACGAGGCCGGTGACCTGAAGGACTCGGCCCACCCCGTAAAGGATCCAGGGCCAGGCCGAGGGCTTTTCCCGGCGGGGGTTCAGACGCGAGCGCACGCGCATTCCCTCAATCGCGCGCCCATCCCGTGCGGCGGAACCAGCGACTCACATCGTCGCGGGGAACGCGCACGCGCGTGGGGCGGCCGTGCGGGCACGACGCGGGCTGCCGCGCGGACCACAGCCCGGTGACGATCGCGCGCATGGCGTCGAGGGCGAGAGGTTGCCCCGCCCGAGCCGCCGAGTGGCAGGCCAGGGTGGCGGCCATGCGGTCGCGCGCGGACGAGACGGCCCAGTCCGCGGACTCGCGATCGATGAGATCGGCCAGGAGCGTCTCCAACGCCGTGCCCGGATCCCGTCCGCCGAGGACCGCGGGCACGGCGGCCACGCGCACGGCCTCGCCGCCGAAGGGCTCCGCGTCGAACCCGAGGTCGCGCAGCGTCGCCTGATGGGCGTCGAGCCCCGGACGCAGGCGCGGCGGAAGCGTCACCACCAGCGGCACGAGCAGGCTCTGCGACTCCACGGCGTGCCGGTCCAGCCCATCGACGATGGCTTCGAAGCGCACGCGCTCGTGGGCGGTGTGCTGGTCCACCAGGATCAGGTCCTCGCCGTCCGTGACCACGACGTAGGTGTTGCGATGCTGGCCGAGGACGGTCGGGGGGGCGGTTTCGAGCAGGGCGGGCGGCTGCGCGCCCGCGGGCGCGAGCTCAGGCTCGCCGACCATCGGCTCCGTCGGCCATTCCGCGTCCGCGGCCAGGGAGACTCCGCCGGGCCGGGGGCCGAGATCCCCCGAGAGCGCGACGCGCGGAGCGGCATGGCGCGCCCCCGCGCCCAGGGCCTGCCGCACGGCCTGATCGACCGCGGACCAGACCGTGCGCGGCTCCGCGAAGCGCACCTCCGTCTTCGCGGGATGGACGTTGACGTCCACCATGTGCAGGGGCACGTCCACGAAGAGCACGACCTCGGGGCGCGGATCGCGCACGCCGGTGGCGCGGTAGGCCTCGGTGACCGCGCGTGCGATGGCCCGGTCGCGCACGGCCCGGCCGTTGACGAACAGCCGCTGCGACGGGCGCGCGGCTGAAGACGACGCGGGGCGCGCGAAGCCCCGCACCGTGGCCCAGGCCTGGCCGCCTTCGATGGGAACGAGATCGTCCGCATAGGTGGCGCCGAAGACCTGGTGCACGCGGGCGAAGAGGCCGTCCACGGGTGGGGCCTGGATCAGGCTGCGCCCGCCGGACGACAGGAAGAAGCCGACGTCCGGCCTCCCGAGGGCGAGCAGGGTGAGCGCCTCCGCGACGTGCGAGGCCTCCGTGCTCTCGGCGCGCAGGAACTTGCGGCGCGCGGGCACGGCGCCGAACAGGTCGCGGACCTCGACCGTCGTGCCCCGCGGATG
>QHVP01000136.1 GCA_003222295.1 Acidobacteriota bacterium
CTGCAGGCCCTGGAGACGGACATCAAGCGGGTCGTGCAGGAGCGGATCAGCCGGGGCCGGGTCGAGCTGGCGGTGCAGGCGGCCATCATGCGCGACGAGGAAGGGGTCGTGGTGGCGCCGCGCCCCATCGTGGCGGCCCTCGTGCGTGCGCTGCGTCAGATCAAGTCGGAGCACGCCCTTGCGGGTGAGGTCGCGGTCGCGGACGTGGCGCGGTTCCCGGGAGCGCTGGAGGTGCTGGAAGGCCCGGAGGGCCTCGACGAGGACCGCCGCCGGGAGCTCCTCGCGTGCGTGACGCGGGCCCTGGACGGGCTCCAGGGCATGCGCGACAGCGAGGGTGCCCATCTGCAGAAGGACCTTTACGGCGCGCTGGCCGCCATCGATGGCGCGACCCGGCGCATCGCGGAAGACACGGAGGCGGGGAAGGCCTCGCGGCATGATGCGCTGGTCGAGAGGGTCCGCACCGCCTGTCAGGACCTGCCCCTCGACGATTCGCGTCTCTACCAGGAAGTCGTGCGCCTCGTGGATCGCCACGACGTGATGGAGGAGCTCCAGCGGCTGCGCAGCCACGTCGCCCAGGCCGGCCAGGCCCTCCAGTCGCCGGGACCTTCGGGCAAGCGCCTCGATTTCCTGGCCCAGGAGATGGCGCGGGAAGCGAACACCATCGGGAGCAAGGCCGTATCCGTGGGGGTGGTGCAGGACGTGGTGGCACTCAAGACCGAGATCGAACGGCTGCGCGAGCAGGTACAGAACGTTGAGTGAGCGCCTGCCCAGCCTGGTCGTGGTGTCCGGACCCTCGGGGGCCGGCAAGTCGACGATCCTCGCCCGTGTGCTCGAGGAGATGCGGAACCTGCGCTTCTCGGTCTCCCACACCACGCGCGCGGCGCGCGAGGGCGAGACGGAGGGCGTCCACTATCACTTCGTGGATCGCCCCACCTTCGAGGGCATGCGGGACCGCAAGCTCTTCCTGGAGTCGGCGGAAGTCCACGGCCAGCTCTACGGCACCTCGTGCGTGGAGTACGACCGCGCTTCCGCGGACGGCGTGGACCTGCTCCTCGACCTCGACGTGCAGGGCGCGGCCCAGGTCCGCGAGGCCTTCCCGGACGCCGTGAGCGTCTTCATCCTTCCTCCGTCCTATACTGACCTCGAACGCCGGCTGCGCGGGCGGGGCGCGGAGAACGAGGGCAACTTCCACCGGCGGCTCCAGGCCGCAGGCGAGGAGCTGCTCCTTTATCGGCAGTACGCGTACGCGATCATCAACGATGACCTCGACCGCAGCGTCGAGCACCTCAAGTGCATCATCCGGGCCGCCCGCTGCCGCACCAGCCGCGTCGAGCCGCTGGCGCAGAAGATCCTGGGGACTTTTCCCCCGAGCAAGGAGAGCTGACGTGACGCACCTCATTCTTCCGAAGAACGTCGACAGCAAGTTCCGCTTCATCACCGTGGCCGCGCAGAGGGCCAAGCAGCTCCAGAACGGAGCCAAGCCGCGCGTGGAAGCGCGGAGCCGCAAGCCCACGCGCATCGCCATGCAGGAAGTGCTGGCCGAGGCCGTGTCCTGGGAGATCCGGGACGAAAAGGAGATGGCGTCGGCGGCCGCCGCGGAGATTGCCGCCGCCAACGCCGCCGCCCGCTAGGAGTCGGCGACCGGCCATGCCCACGGTCGTCCTTGGCGTCACGGGTTGCATCGGGGCCTACAAGGCCTGCGAGGTGCTGCGCGACTTGCAGCGCCGAGACGTGGACGTGCACGTGGTGATGACGAAGCACGCCACCGAGTTCGTCTCCGCGATGACGTTCGAGGCGCTCTCGCGCCACCCCGTGTTCCTCGACCAGTTCGCGCTGGGAGCGGAGGGCGACATCCGCCACATCAGCCTGGCCGACGCCGCCCAGGTGCTGCTGGTCGCTCCCGCCACCGCCAACCTCCTGGGCAAGTTCGCGCGGGGCATCGCCGACGATGCGCTGACCACGCTGTACCTGGCCACCAAGGCAAAGGTGGTGGTGGCGCCGGCCATGAACGTCAACATGTTCGACCATCCGGCAGTGCGCGAGAACCTCGACATCCTGCGCGCCCGCGGCGTGCGCATCGTGGAGCCGGGGTCGGGGTACCTCGCGTGCGGGTGGCTCGGCCGCGGCCGTCTGGCCGAGCCGGCGGACATCGTGTCCGCGGCCATGGATGCGCTGGGCCTCACTGCCTCCGGGGACCTGGCCGGGGAGACCGTCCTCGTGACGGCGGGTCCGACGGTCGAGGACCTCGACCCCGTTCGCTTCCTCTCGAACCGCTCGACGGGACGCATGGGCTTCGCGCTGGCGGAAACGGCGCGAGATCGGGGCGCGCGCGTGGTCCTGGTCGCCGGGCCCACGTCCATCGAGCCGCCGGCCGGGGTGGACGTCGTCCAGGTGCGTTCGGCGGAAGAGATGGCACGCGCGGTCGGAGACCGCGTCGGACCCGCCACCATCGTGGCCATGGCCGCGGCCGTCTCCGACTACCGCCCGGCCGAGCGCGCGCCCTCGAAGCTCAAGAAGACGCCCGGGGAGGGCACGCTCGTCCTCACGCGGACTCCGGACATCCTGGCCACCCTGGGCAAGTCGAAGGGCCGGCGCTTCGTGATCGGCTTCGCCGCCGAGACCGACCGCGTCCTCGAGAACGCGCGCGCCAAGCGGGCGGCCAAGAACGCCGACCTCCTGGTCGCGAACGACGTGAGCCGTGCCGACAGTGGGTTCGCGTCCGAGCACAACGCCGCCGTGCTCATCGACGCCGAAGCGGAGACGGAGCTGCCGCTCATGAGCAAGCGCGCGCTGGCCGACCGCATCTGGGATCGGGTGCTGGCCCTCCGCGCGCGGCCCGCGCCCAAGGCCCTGGCCAAGCGCGCCGCGCGTCCCGCCCGCCGGAAGTGACGAAGGTTCCGGACGACGTCCGCCTCGACCTCGGCGAGCGGGCGCGCTACTTCGCGGAGCTCACGGACGTCGGCGTGCCGCGGAGCGCGCTGGGCGCGCCCACGGTGGCGACGGCGGAATCCACCGGAAGGGCGCGCATCGCGTCCGCGCCGAAACCGCAGCGCCCGCCGGCGGCACCAGTGCTGACCACGGAAGGTGCCGAGCTCCGCGATCTGGAAGCGGTCCGGGCCTGGATCGGCGACTGCCAGCGCTGCAAGCTCGCGGGCGGACGCAAAACGATCGTGTTCGGCCAAGGCAACCCGCAGGCCGCGCTGATGTTCGTCGGTGAAGCGCCTGGGGCCGATGAAGACGAACAGGGCCTCGCCTTCGTCGGCCGAGCGGGCCAGCTTCTCACCGACATCATCGAGAAGGGCCTGAAGATTCCGCGCAAGGACGTGTACATCGCGAACGCGATCAAATGCCGCCCCCCGCAGAATCGCAACCCGGAACCGGACGAGATCCTGTCCTGCCAGCCCTTCCTGGAGAAGCAGATCGCGCTCGTCCGGCCGAAGGTGCTCGTCGGCCTGGGCAAGTTCTCGGCGCAATGGCTCTTCAAGTCGATGGAGCCCATCTCGCGGCTCCGCGGGCGCATCGGCGATTACGACGGCATCAAGGTCGTGCCGACCTTCCATCCCGCGTACCTGCTCCGGAACCCCGGAGCCAAGAAGGACGTATGGGAAGACATGAAGGTCGTACGGCGGCTGCTGGCCGGGGACGAGCCCTGAGCCCCGGGGCGGCCGCCGCTTGCTCCTGACCCCCCACGTCCCCCAAGCCGCATAGAGTCGTCCGGATGGACGCTCGCGCCGTGGAAGTGGCACTCCCGCTGCCCCTTCAATGCACGTTCACGTATCGCCTGCCCGAGGGCGCCCCCGTGCCCGCGCGCGGAGTGCGCGTGCTCGTTCCCTTCGGACCGCGGCGCGTGATCGGCCTCGTCACCGGCATCGCCACCACCCTGCCGGAGACGATGAAGGACGTGGTCGAGGTGCTCGACGAGGTGCCGCTGGCCCCTCCCCCGCTCCTCGACCTGGCCACGTGGATGAGCGAGCACTATCTGGCACCGCCTGGCGAGTGCCATCGCCTGGTCCTTCCCCCGGCCGGAGTGCGGGCCAGCCGCGCGGTCGTGCGGCTCTCCGGCGGGGAGACGAGCCCAAGCGACGACGATCCGGTCGTGTCCGCGCTGCGCGCCGGACCCCTGCCCCTCTCGACGCTGGCCAAGCGGATGGGCCGTGATCCGACGGCACGGATCGCGAGGCTGCGGCGCGAGGGCCGCGTGGAGGTCGATCAGGACCTGGCCCGGCCCGGATTTCGCCAGCTCCGCATCGCCGTGCTCACGCCGGCGGCCGCGGAGCTGCGACCGCGGGGGCGGGCCCAGGCGGAAGTGCTGGGACGCCTGACCGCCGCCGGCGGTCGCGCGCCCGTACCCCACGTCCTGCGCGACCGTCCTTCGCTGCGCGGCGCGCTCGATCGCCTCGTCGAGCAGGGCGCGATCACGATCGAGGAGGAGCGCGCGGTCCGGACGCCCGAGATGCTCGAGGGCCCGGTGAAGCTGCGCCCGGAGCCGACCGGAGACCAGGCCTCCGTCCTCGAGCCGATCCTCGCCGCCCTCGGTGCGGGCTTCGCGCCCTTCCTCCTCCAGGGGGTCACGGGCAGCGGCAAGACCGAGGTCTACTTCCGGGCCATCGAGCGCACCCTGGAGCAGGGCCGGACGGCGCTCTTCCTCGTTCCGGAGATCGCGCTGACTCCGCTGCTCGTCCGGGCGGCGGTGGGGCGGCTGGGCGCGGTGGTCTCCGTCCTGCACAGCGAGCTGTCGGCGGGGGAGCGCCACGATCAGTGGTGGCGCCTGCGCGAAGGCGAGGCGCGCGTGGCCATCGGGGCGCGCTCCGCGGTGTTCGCGCCGCTCACCGAGGTCGGCCTGGTCATCGTGGACGAGGAGCACGAGGCGGCCTACAAGCAGGACGAGAGCCCGCGCTACCACGGCCGCGACGTGGCGGTCATGCGGGCGCGCCTCGAGGGCGCGGTGGTCCTCCTGGGGTCGGCCACTCCGTCCCTGGAATCGAACCACAACGCGCTCGCGGGCAAGTACCGGCGGCTCGTCCTGCCGCGCCGCATCGGCAGCCAGGGGATGGCGCGCGTCGACGTCGTGGACCGCCGGCAGGCCCTCAAGGCGGGCGCGGACCCCATCCTCACCCCGCCCTTGCGCGACGCGCTCGCGGAGCGGCTGGCCCGGAAGGAGCAGTCGCTCCTGCTCCTGAACCGGCGCGGCTACGCGACGAGCCTGCTGTGCCGCGAGTGCGGCATGCAGGCCATGTGTCCCAACTGCTCGGTGGCGCTGACCCTGCACAAGGGCGGCCGCGTCGCCCTGTGCCACTACTGCGCCTTCGAGACGTCCGCACCGCGCGCCTGCGGGTCGTGCAAGGGCGAATGCGAGCCGCGCTGCCCACCGCGCGCGTGGAACGCCTGGACCGCGACCTCGCCGCCCGCCGGGGCGCGGTCGCGCGCGTGCTGGCCTCGTTCGAGGCGGGGGAGACCGACATCCTGGTGGGCACGCAGATGATCGCCAAGGGTCACGACTTCCCGCGGGTGACGCTCGTGGGAGTGGTGGACGCGGACGTCGGCCTCGGCCTCCCCGACTTCCGCGCCGCCGAGCGCACGTTCCAGCTCCTCACCCAGGTCGCGGGCCGGTCGGGGCGAGCCGACCTTGCCGGAGAGGTGATCCTGCAGAGCCATCGGCCGGACCACTACGCGTTGCAGCTGGCCTGCGCGCAGGACTACGACGCGTTCTTCGAGCGCGAGATGGAGTTCCGGCGCACCATGGCCTATCCGCCCGCGGCCACCCTGGTCAACCTCATCCTGCGCGCGCGCGACTGCACGGAAGGGGCGGAGGCTGCGGACGCCGTCGCCGCCCCGCGCCCCTGGCGCGGCTGCGGCAGGAACACCGTTTCCAGATCCTGCTGAAGGGCCGGCGCAAGGCGATGCGGGACGCGGTGCGCGAGGCGCTGGTCGAGCGCTACGGCCGCGTGCGCTGGTCCGGGGTGGCGGTCGACGTCGATCCCGTGACCATCATGTAGAACGGCTAGAAGCCGACCTGGTGACGGAAGGAATTCACGAAGTCGGCCCAGGAAATGAGGATGGGCTTCGGCGTGAAGCACAGGGCGAACACCACCAGCCCGACGAGTCCGATCAAGACGCGACCCCGTCCGACGGGCCGATGGTCGGCGAGAGTCGGAGGGTGTCGCTTGCCGATCACGAGCATCACCAGCATCCAGACCAGCCACAGGGGGCTGAACCAGAGGAGGACCAGGCCCATGACCTGCACGACGCGCGAGAGAACCACTGCGCGGCGCCGCAAGATCGCGTAGGCCACGTGCCCGCCGTCGAGCTGTCCCACCGGCATGAGGTTCAGCGCGGTGACGAGGAACCCGAACCAGGCGGCGAGGCCGAGCGGCCCCATGACCAGCACCATCCCGGGCGGCGTTTCCGGGCGCAGGGCCTGCACGATCAGCTGGAAGATCAAGGGGGCGCCGAAGAAGTCCCGGTCCGTTCCATCGCCGATGGGGACGACGGTGGCTTCGCGTACCGCGAGCAGCATCACACCGCACGCGACCACGAACCCGGCAAGGGGGCCGGCGATGCCGACGTCGAACAGGACCTTCCGGTTGGGAAACGGGCTCTTGATCCGGATGACCGCCCCGAAGGTGCCGATGAAGCTCAGCGGCATCCAGGCGAATCCGGGGCCGATGGGGGCCCAGGGCGCGGGAAGGAAGAAGGGGAGGGTCGAGTTGACGCCGTAGATCCGGCAGGCGAAGTAGTGGCCCATCTCGTGGGCCAGGAGGATGCTCATGAGCCCGAGGACGAGGCGGATTCCGCCCGACGGTCCCATCTCACTGTTCGCACCGGCGAAGTAGATCGATGCGATCGTCAGCACGAACGAGACGAGGTTCGGCCAGGCGCCGCGCCAGGGTGACGGCAGGCCCGCGGCGCGCACCTCCTCCCAGTATTCCGGGGAGGCGTACTCCGGCCCGCTGCGCGGGACGTCAGCGGTTTCGGTCGAATCCGTGGGGTGCTCCGTGGGCTGGACCTGGACGGGTGCAGGCGAAAGGTCGCCTACTGCCCGAGGTTCTGGAGGTCCTTGCCGGGCTTGAAGCGGATCGTGCGTCCGGGGGGGATCTTCACTTCCTTGCCCGTCCGCGGGTTCCGGCCGATTCCGCGCTTGCGCGGCTTGACCTGGAAGACGCCGAACCCCCGCAGCTCGATCCTTTCCCCACGCATCATGGAGTCCTTCATCGCCTCGAGGACGGCCTCGACCGCCACTTCGGCCTTCACCTTGGTGATGTCGGCGGCCTTGCTGACCTCGTTGATGATGTCCACCTTGATCATGGGGATGGACCTCCTTCTAAGTTCTGCGTATTGTAGGATTAGCGGGAAAATGATGTCAACCTGAACGTGCGCATGGTCACACTCCCCCGAATTGCCCTCGTTGGGCGGCCAAACGTCGGCAAGTCCACCCTCTTCAATCGGATCTGCGGCCACCGCAAGGCGATCATCGATTCACGCCCGGGATCGACGCGCGATCGCAACTACGCCCAGACGTCGTGGCAGGGCGCTGCCTTCGAGCTCATCGACACCGGAGGCCTGCTTCTGGAGACGGACGATCCCTTGCTCGGGCCCGCGTCGGACCAGGCGGAGCGCGCGATCGCGGAGGCGGACCTCCTGCTGCTCGTCGTCGATGGCCGCGCCGGGCTCATGCCCGACGACGCCGCCATCGCCCAGCGCCTGCGCAAGTCGGGCAAGCGCGTGATCGTCGCCGTCAACAAGATCGAAGGCAGCGACGAGGTGGCCGGGGAGTTCGCGCGGCTCGGGTTCGAACGGGTCCTGCCGCTCTCCGCGGAGCACGGCCTCGGGGTGGGAGACCTCCTCGACGCGGCCCTCGCGCTCTTGCCGCGGGTGGAGGAGAGCGAGGAGAAAGACTCGTCCCTCAAGCTCGCGATCGTGGGCCGCCCGAACGTCGGGAAGTCCTCGCTGCTGAACCGCTTCATCGGCGAGGAGCGTGCGCTCGTCTCCGCGATCCCGGGCACCACGCGCGATGCGGTGGACAGCCTGCTCGAGAAGGGGGGGAAGCGCTACCTGTTCGTCGATACCGCGGGCATCCGCCGCTCACGCCTGCTGAAGGAGAACGTCGACCACGTCAGCGTGGTGCTGGCGCGGCGGGCCCTCGAGCGCGCAGACGTGGCCCTCCTCCTCATCGACGCGACGGAGGGGGTGCGCGAGATGGACGCGACCATCGGCGGCTATGCGCTGGAGGCCGGGCGCCCGACCGTCATCGTCGTGAACAAGTGGGATGAAGCGGACGCGCGCGGGCTCAAGCAGAAGACCTTCCGGGAGGAGCTGCGCGACCGCCTCAAGTTCCTGGCCTGGGCCAGGATCGTATTCATCTCGGCCAAGACGGGGCACGGTCTGAGCGCTCTGCTCGCGGCCGCGGAGAAGGCGGTGGCGGCCGGCCGCACGCGGATCACCACGGGCCAGTTCAATCGTTTCCTGGCCGAGGCCGCCCGGCGCTTCCCGCCCAAGGCGATGAAGGGGAACCATCAGGTGAAGATCCTCTTCGGCACGCAGGTCGGCATCTCTCCGCCGACGTATGCCTTGTCCCTCAACCACCCGGTGGACCTGCACTTTTCCTACCGCCGTTATCTCGAGAACCAGCTCCGGGAGACGCTCGACCTCGAAGGCACGCCGGTCGTGATCAAGGTGCGCACCCGCAAGCACTAGGTGGGGCTTGGACCGCCGGCGACATGGGGCGCGGGGTGCGCGGCCTCGCTCCGCCACCGCGCATGACCTCATTGAGGACGGCGCGTGGGGCCCCACCCACGCGATCAGCAAGAAGGAGTTGTACGCGCGGTGGCTCCGCTGCGTCCGCTGTTACCCCGCGCCCCTGCGTGCCCGCCGGCGGTCCAAGCCGCCCTCAGCGCATCGCGATGACACGTTTTCCCTTGACATGGGTGCCATCGATTCATATAATCCCTTAACTTTTTTCCATAAGTACCTGCACACATTACGTTTTTGGGCAACCTCACAAGCGCGAGGCGGCGCCGTCGATGACCAAGGCCGACATCGCCCGGATCGTATACGAGCGTCACGGCGGTATCTCGAACCGGGAGGCGGCCCGGCTGGTCGAGATCATCTTCGACTCCATAAAGGGCAAGCTCGGCCACGGCGAGAAGGTCCAGATCACGGGTTTCGGGACGTTCGTGGTCCGCCAGAAACGGCAGCGGCGAGGTCGCAATCCCCAGACAGGAGAGGAGATGGTGATCAAGCCCCGCCGGTCGGTGGTGTTCCGCCCTTCCAAGCTCTTCGCCGCGTCACCCGAGTAATCGCTCCTCGGCCGATCCATGGACAAGAAGATCCCGAACAAGCTCTTCTTCAAGATTGGAGAGGTCTGCGAGATCACGGACACGCAGCCCTACGTGCTGCGCTACTGGGAGTCGGAGTTCCCGGCGCTGGCGCCCGCGAAGAACAGCTCCGGTCAGAGGATCTATCGGCGCCGCGACATCGAGACCGTGCTTCGCATCAAGCAGCTCCTCTATGAAGAGGGATTCACCATCGCGGGCGCGAAGAAGCGCCTGGAAGCGGAGATGGCGGGGCGTGTGGAGACGCCGATCCCCGCCGCCGACGGCCCGTCCGTGAATCCGCCTGATTTGGGCGGCGCCGACCGCGTCGCCGCCCTCCGCCAAGTGCGCGAGCAGCTTCGGGAAATCTTGACTCTCCTGGAGCGCAATGATAGAACTCGGATCTGATCGTCGTCGGCGAGTCGGGATGTAGCGCAGCCTGGTAGCGCACCTGCTTGGGGTGCAGGTGGTCGTGGGTTCAAATCCCGCCATCCCGACCATCATCATGATTTCATCGCTGCCCCGGACGCCACGTCCGGGGCTTCGTCGTCTCTGAACGGTCATCGAGGACGAGTTGATAAGCCATAGGCGACAGCGGCGCGAGCGGCGCGATTCACTCGCGACGCGGGCGCGGGGGGTTCAGCTGGTCACGAACGACGATGGTGTCCACGCGCCCGGCATCAAGGCGCTGGCGGGCGCGCTCGCCGCTCTCGGCAGCGTGCACGTGGTCGCGCCCGATCGCGAGGTCAGCGCCTGCGCGCAGTCGCTCACCCTCAAGCACCCGCTGCGCGCGGAGCGCGTGGACGAGCGGGTCTACGCGGTGGACGGGACGCCGGCCGACTGCGTGAACCTCGCGCTCGTCAAGCTGTTGCCACGCCGTCCCGATCTCGTCGTCTCCGGCATCAACCGCGGCGCGAACATGGGCGAGGACGTCTTCTACTCGGGGACGGTGGGCGGCGCGCGCGAGGGGACCTTCTTCGGCGTGCCCTCCATCGCGTTCTCGCTGGCCGTACGCGAGGCGAAGGACCTGGACTTTGCCCCGGCCGCGGCCTTCGCGGCCAAGCTGGCTGCCCTCGTGCTGAGCAAGGGGCTCCCGGAACGGACGCTCCTCAACGTCAACGTGCCCCCCGGCACGCCCGCCGGCCTGGCCGTCACCGTCCAGGGCCGCCGCGAGCACGAAGGCACGATCTTCGAGGGCCTCGATCCGCGCCGCCGCACGTACTACTGGATCGAAGAGGGCAAGGACAACTGGCTCAGCGACGAGATGTCGGACATCCACGCGGTGCGC
This sequence comes from Acidobacteriota bacterium, assembly GCA_003222295.1. Taxonomy (GTDB): domain Bacteria; phylum Acidobacteriota; class Vicinamibacteria; order Fen-336; family Fen-336; genus AA29. Next base: position 10,600 of record QHVP01000136.1, read on the forward strand.
AGCGGCCTCATCTCGGTCAGCCCGCTGCAGTCCGACACGACCCACCACGCGGTGGTGGGCGCGTTCCGCGGGTGGCTGCCCGCGCTGGGTGCGGCCGAGCGCGCCAGCGAGGCGGAGGCGCGGCGGGTGCACGTGCCGCCCAAGCCCGTGGACACCGAAGGCCCGCGCGGGGAAGCGGCCGCGCTTGGCGATCCTCCGTCGCGCGTGATAAAGTAGCAGCTCCTTCGCGGTCGGGGCGTGGCTCAGCCTGGCTAGAGCGCGTGGTTCGGGACCACGAGGTCGGAGGTTCGAATCCTCTCGCCCCGACCAATCATTACCCCGCCGAGCTCGCGGTTCTTCCGCCGCGGCTGGGGTAGATTGGAAGCAGCGGGCTTCCGAGCCGGAAGAGCCGCGTGGCCAGCCGGGTCGTCTTTGGCATACGCGGGTCATGCGGCCTCCCGACCAGAACAGGCAGAGGCGCCTCCAGCGCCGAGCCGAACCCTCCGCGGGTCCGACGCTGCAGTCTCCGTTCCTGGGACTGATGCGCATCCGTGGCCAGGTGCAGCGCCCGGCCCCGGAGAAAGCGTGGGACGCGGACGAGCGCTCGCGGACGGCGCCACCCGAGCACCGCGCCAGGGCCCCGTGGCGCGGGCCCGAGCGGCGCGTCTTCGTCCCGCCCGCCGTCCTCATCGTCGATGACGAGCCGGATCAGCTCGACGTCTACCGGCAGTATCTGCACTTCGAGGGATACCGGGTGGCCGTCGCGGGCGGGGGTAGACTCGCCCTCGACGTCGCGCTCGCGGCCCGCCCCGACGTGATCATCATGGACCTCGCCATGCCCGGCATGGACGGCTTCGAGGCCACCCGCCGCATCAAGGAGCTGAAGACCACCCGTGACATTCCCGTGATTGCCTTGAGCGCGTACGGCGAGATGCCGCCGGAGTGGGCGCTGGCCGCGGGATGCGAAACGTATCTGCGCAAGCCGATCCTTCCCCAGGACCTGTCGGAACACATCGAGCGCGTCCTCCTCCGGGCCGGCCGGCGGTAGTCGGGGCTTTTCGCCGTCCCTTGCCGCGGTCCCGTGTGAGACCTCTCACTCCGTCTGACACGTTTTCGGCCGCCTTCCCGCGTCCTCATCATGGGGCGGATTCTCGCGGCTCGAGGGTCGGCGGGGCGGCCCGGCGTGAGCGGGCGCACCGGGGGAAGAACTTCCACCCGGGCCCTTCGTAGATCGCCCCAGAACCCCAGCCGGACCGTTCGCGATCGAGAAGCGGCGGCACCGCCGCTCCCTTGCCATCAACGTTCGGGCACTGCCGTCGCCGGGGGGCGGCCGTGTCTTCAATACCCCGGCGGAGCTACGCAAATGCGAAAGAAGATCCTCGTTGCCGGTCTCCTTGTCGCGTCCACGGGCGGCGCCTGGGCCGCCGGCGGACGCATGAGCATCCAGGACACGGCGCACTACATCGCCGAGAGCGTGAGGTCGAACCGCGAGCTGCGGGCGGCGAGCGGGCAGCAGACCACGTTCTCCGAGATCGGCGTGACGAACGCCGCCGGCAACCTGGTCTTTGCGGCCGCCCCCGACAGCGTGGGCGACGGCTCGATCCTGTGGCAGTCGGCCGCGGGCGTGCCCAAGGGAATCCTGCTCGTCTCCGACCAGTCCGCCGGCCGCGTGGCCGTCTTCAACACCGCGGGCGTCCCCAAGTACATCCTGGACGGCAACAGCGGACTGCTCTCCGCGGCGGGTGACGTGGCCGAGCGCTTCCCCTCGGCGGCCGCGCTCGAGCCGGGCAGCGTCGTCTCCATCGATCCTTCCGCGGGCGGAAAGGTGATCGCGGCGAGCCGGGCCTACGACCGGCGCGTCGCCGGTGTCGTCTCGGGCGCGAAGGACTACAACCCGGGGATCACGCTGCGCGCGGACGACGAGCGCAGGCATGCCGTTCCCGTTACGCTCACCGGCACCGTCTATTGCCTCGCCTCCAACGTCAACGGACCGATCCGCGCCGGAGATCTCCTCACGACCTCGACCGTGCCGGGCCACGCCATGCGCGCGACGGACGCGGACCGGGCGCACGGGGCGATCGTGGGCAAGGCCCTCGACGATCTCCACGCCGACCGGGGGCTCGTCATGATCCTGGCCAGCCTTGAGTAGTCGCGGACCGAGTCGCTACAGGGCGGGAGCGCCGCACGCGCTCCCGCCTTCTCTCTTTCGTGAGGTCCCACGCGCTTGTCCGGGTTCCGGGAAGGGCCGGTCCGCGAAGCCGGACGCGTGCCGGTACCAGGTCCCCGCAAGAGCAAGACGTGGAAGGGCGCCCTCCGGCGATGGCACGGGGCACGGCAATTGCTCAAGGGACGCCCCATGCCCAGTGCCGGAATCGAGGGCCGTCGTAGCGAACGCATCGTGCTGAAGGTGCCGATCGCCGTCTCGTGCGACGGCGAGGACCCGGTGCGTGCGCACACGCTCGTGGTCAACGGCCACGGCGCCTTGATCGTCGTCCCGCGGCTCTTCCGTCCGGATGCGCTGTTGCGCGTCGTCAACCAGGAGACCGGTCAGTCGGCGCTGTGCCGCGTGGCCTGCTGCTGCGGGGAGGAGCTGCCCGGCCTGTTCAAGCTCGGCATCGAGATCCTGGGCGTGGCCGCGCATTTCTGGGGCGCGCCGTACGAAGGGGCGTTCTCCGTCGACGACTCCACGCCGCGCCGGCCGTCCTGAGCGGCGGATCGCCGCCGTGTTGATCGCCCTCTCCATCCTGATCGCGTGGATCACCCCTCGACTGCGCACCCCGCGCCGCGCCGCACCCCATCCGGAATCCCGGACGGCCGCGTCCGGGTTTCCGCACGCCGCCGCGCCGCCGCGGAGCCGCCGGTCCCACTAAATCCCTGCAAGCGCTCGGGCTCGCGGACTGGCAACGCCCTTGCAGCCCGGAGAGCCGTTACCGGCGATCGACACGGAGCGTCGATGCCGCGCCTTTGAAGGAGAGACGTCACAGTCATGAAGAGCAGACTTGCCGCCACCCTTGTGTTGATCGCGCTCGCCGGCCCTCGTCCCGCTACGGCCGCGGATGCGTTCAAGGTCATCGTGAACGCGCGGATGACGGGCCGCACCGTCTCGCGGGAGACACTGTCGCAGGTGTATCTCGGGAAGGTCGAGCGCTGGGGCGACGGCAAGCCGATCACCGCCGTCGACCTCTCGACGACGTCGCCCGTCCGGGCCGCTTTCTCGCAGACCGTCCTCGGGATGTCCGTCGTCGCCGTGCGCATGCACTGGACGCGGACGATGGTGAGCGACCACTTCCCGCCCATGGTCCGCTCGACGGACGAGGACGTGATCGCCTTCGTGGCCTCGCGCACGGGCTCGGTGGGCTACGTCTCGGCGGACGCCGTGCTGCCGGATACGGTCCACACGGTCGCGGTCCAGTAGGCCCGCGATGCACATGAACGGAGCGGCCGCCCACCACCATGGCCCGACACGGAGCGACCGGGTGCTGACCGTCGGCGACGTGATTCCCGAGTTCCGCATTCCGGCCCTGGCCGCGACGGTCGGCAAGGCGTGGGAGTTCGACAGCGCCTGGGTACGGGGCCGCTGGGTCGCGCTGCTGTACTGGCCGAAGCACACGTGCCTGGAGTCGACGGAGGACGTGACCGAGCTGGTACGGCTGAGCCCGGCCTTCTCCGAGCGCGACACGCAGTTCCTCGTGGCTTGCGCGGCCATCGACCCGGATCGCCGCAGCCATCCGCCGCAACGCCGCTTCACGAGCGAGCTCCCGTTCCCGGTGCTCGTGGACGTGGCCGGAGAGCTGGCGGGCGCGCTCGGCGTCGACCTGGCTCTCGGCCAGCCCCCGGGGCGCGTGACCTTCGTCGCCGACCCCGCGGGGGTGATCCGATGGACCAGCGTGAGCGCACTCCCGGCCGTCCGCACCCTCCGTGATGCGGTCGAAGTCCTCGACGCCTTTCGGGGAGCGACGCGGCCGGCCCGGGGACCCTCGGACCAGCCCCTGATCCGGTCGTGCGCCTGGTGCCGGCGGCTCCAGGACGAAGGAGGTTGGCAGGCCCCCGAAGACTACATCCGGCGACGCAGCGGAGCGGAGTTGACCCACGGCATCTGTGGGGACTGCCTTCGCAAGCAGTCGCCGCACTGAGGTGACTCGGGCGTACACTACCGGCTCGAAAGTGGCAGTCGGCCGCTCCTCGCGGTTGTCGCGAGGACGCCGAGCCGACATGCGGCCAGAGCCCGCCCCCGCCGGCGAAGGCCTGTACGGGGCGCTGCTCGAGCTGAGCACGGAGGCCATCGCGCGCTTCGAGCTGCAGCCGGCGATGCGAGTGGACCTCGCGCCGGACGACCAGGTGGCGCACGTCCTGCGCCACGCGCGCATCGCACAGTGCAACGAGGCCTACGCGCGGCTCTACGACCGGTCGGCGCCGGAGATGACGGGACGGACGGTGGCCGAGGTGATCCCGGAGGCGGAGCGGCGCGAGGTCATCGGCCATTTCGTGGCCTCCGGGTACCGGCTGGCCCACGGCGCCCTGGCCCACGCGCGGGCGGACGGAAGTACGCGTTGGATGACGGCGAACGCGCTGGGCCTCGTGAGGGACGGCCGTCTGCAGGGGTACTGGATCACGCTCCACGACGTCACCGAGCGCAAGCGGATGGAAGCGGAAAGGGAGCGACGGGACCGCATCCTGGAAGCGGTAGCCTTCGGGGCCGCGCGCATGCTCGAGCCGGGATCCTGGCAGGCCCACGCGGACGCGGTGCTCGCCCGTCTGGGCCGCGCCGCGGACGCCGCGCGGGCCTGGGTGGCCGAGAGCCTGGAGGACCCGGACGGGTCGCCGCGCATCGTGTTCCGTTTCACATGGGGAGCACGGGGATACGAGGTCGCGCCCGACGATCCGCGGATCCGGGGCGGTATCTCGACACGCAGGGTGGGTCTGGAGCGCATCGAAGGGGAGCTGCGCGGGGGCCGGCCGCTCGTCGTCGACGTCAGCACGCTTCCCGAGGCGGAGCGGTCCTTTCCCGCCCGCATGGGATCGAAGGCCTTCGCCGCCGTGCCCATCTTGGCCAACGGAGCGTACTG
>QHVP01000137.1:0-3210 GCA_003222295.1 Acidobacteriota bacterium
CCCGCATCATGGCCAGGTCTTCGAGCGCCATCTGCGACGGCCCGTCCTCGCCGATCGACACGCCGGCGTGGCTGCCGCAGAGGACGAGGTGCCTGGGACGCGAGTACACGGCCATGCGGATGAAGTCGTAGGCGCGCGTCAGGAAGCAGGCGAACGTGGAGGCGATGGGGATCCTGCCTTCCGTGGACATGCCAAGCGCCAGGCCGACCATGTTTTGCTCGGCGATGTATCCCTCCGCGAAGCGCTCGGGCGCGACCGCCTTGAACTTCTCGGAGAACGTCGAGTTCTTGGTGTCGCCGTCGAGGGCCACGACCTGCGGCGCGCTCTTGGCGAGCTTGGCCAGCGCGTTGCCGAAGGCCTCGCGCGTCGCGACCTCCTGCCCCTTCTCGTAAGCGGGCGTGATCGTCAGCGGCCCTTCCGCCCGCTTGGGCTCGGCCTCGTAGTGCCGCGGCTGCACCTTCAGGGTGATGCTCGTGTCGCCCAGCTCGGCCAGGGCGCGCGACAGCTCGTCCCCCTTCTTGAGGGGCTTGCCGTGCCAGCCCTCCTTGTCCTCGAGGAAGGAGACGCCCTTGCCCTTGAGCGTGCGGGCCACGATCCCGAAGGGCTTGGACGATCGCCGCGCGCGCGCGAAGACGTCCTTGAGCGCGGCCACGTCGTGCCCGTCCACGATGGCGGTGTCCCAGCCGAAGGCCTGCCACCGCCGCTCGTACACCTCGGCATGGTGCTGGTGCATGGTGGGCCCGCTCTGGCCCAGCCGGTTGAGGTCGAGGACCGCGCACACGTTGGAGAGCGTGTTGAACGCGGCGAACTCCGAGCCCTCCCATACGGATCCCTCCGCCATCTCGCCGTCGCCCAAGAGCACGTAGACGCGGCCCTGCTCGCCGTCGAGCTTGCGCGCCCACGCCATCCCGCCGGCCACGCAGAGGCCCTGGCCGAGCGAGCCCGTCGCCGCGCGCACCCAGGGGACCCTTCAGGGCCGCCCAGAGGACGGGAGCGGCGTGGCCCTTCGAGAGGACGAAGATGTCGGCCCGCCGACCGCTGGGATCGCGCGGGTCAAAGCGCATCTCGTCGAAGTAGAGGACGGAGACGATCTCGGCCGCGGACATGCAGCTCGTGGGATGGCCGGATCCTGCCTCCGTGGTGGATTCGATGGACAGTCGGCGCAGCTTCTGCGCCATTTTCGCGAGCGAAGCGTTGTCGGCCATGGTGGGAGATCCTTTCCTGCCGGGCGCCACCGGACGGTTCGAGCCTAACCGCCCGCCTTCGGAGGGGTCAAGGGTTAAGCTGGCGCGTGCTCTGCCCGTCGTGCCAATCCGAGAACGACGACGCGGCGGAGGTCTGCTTCAATTGTCGCGCGGTCCTGACCGCCGTGACGCGCGGCACGCTGATTGCGGGGCGTTATCGCATCCTGGCTCCTCTCGGCCGCGGCGGCATGGGTGCGGTCTACCGCGCCCACGACGAAGTCCTCGACGAGGAGGTGGCCCTCAAGATCCTGCGGCCGGAGGTGGCGGGCACGCCGGAGATGGCGGCGCGTTTCCGGTCCGAGATCAAGCTGGCGCGCAAGGTCAGCCATTGGAACGTCTGCCGCATCCACGAATACGGCGAGGAGGGAGGCCTCCAGTACATCTCGATGGAGCTGATCGCCGGAGCCACCCTGAAGGACCGGTTGCGTGGGGGGGCTTTGCCGCCGGATCAGGCCTTCGACGTGGCCATCCAGATCGCGGAAGGCCTCGCCGCCATCCACAAGGTCGGGATCATCCATCGCGATCTCAAGTCGCCCAACGTCATGATCGACGCCGAAGGCACGGCCAAGGTGATGGACTTCGGCATTGCCAAGCCGGCGTCCGCGGGAACGGACGGCGCGTCCACGGGCTACGTGCTCGGGCGACATCTATTCGCTGGGCATCGTGGTGTTCGAGGCCTTCACCGGACGGGTGCCGTTTCGCGGAGCCACGCCCGTGGAGACCCTGATGATGCACGTGGAGGCCGCGCCGCCCATCGACGATCCCGCGCTCGCGCTTCCCTCCGCCGTCCTGCCCGTGTTGCGGTCGGCCCTGGCCAAGGATCCCGCCGCGCGTTTTCCGGACGCGGTGTCGATGGCGGAGGCGCTGCGCGCGGCGCGCGGGGGCGCGATCCAAGGTGCCGAGGCCTCGCGGACCGAAGTGGTGCACACGCGGCGCCTGCCCGTCGTGGAGAGAGGGCGCAGGCCCGCGGTGGCCATCGCATTGGGCACCGTCGTCGCCGCTGTCCTCGTGGCGGCGCTTCTCACCCGCCGCGACCGGGAGGGTGCGCTCGTGCCGTCCACGGTCCCGTCGGCGACGGTAAGCCCTTCGGCGCCGGCGGTCGCCGGGGCCAAGCCCACCCTTCCCTATACGTTGGCTCCGGAGACGACGGTGGCGACACCGCCGGCGCGTGTGCCCGAGAGCGCGCCGACGGCTCTGCGCGCCTCTCCCGCCGCCGGCATGCCGTCACCCACCGGCGCGACCACGCCGCGCCCAGTGTCTCCCCCGGTCACGGCCGCAGCCGCACCGTCACCTACGGCTGCGCCGTCGACGCCGGCGGCGTTACCTTCGGCCTCACCCTCACCACGCGAGGCGGCCGTGGTCCCGACTGCGCCCGCACCACCGCCCGCGGCGCCGGCGCCGTCGATCCAGGGCTGGTTGCTGGTTCTCCCCAAGCCCTGGGCGGAGGTCACCGTCGATGGCCGGGCTCTGGGGCCGACGCCGCTCGACCGCATTCCGCTCGCTCCCGGCTCCCACGCCGTCATCTTCACCCATCCCCAGTACAAGCCGTTCACGCGGAAGGTGGAGATTCGCCCCGGCGAGGTCTTCCGCCTGCGATGGGACTTCGCGCAGGACGGCGTGAAGCGGCGCTGAGTATTCGCGCGCGGACCTTGCGGGCACGGACGCGATAGCGATACCTTGCCCGCATGAGACGCGCCGTGTCCTGCGTTTTGATCCTCGCCTGCGGCGCCCTGCCCGCGGGCGCGACGGCTCAGGAGACTACGGCCAGCGCCGAGAGCGGCATCGCCACCGGGGTCCGCCAGGTCGAAGAGGGTGATTTCGAAGGCGCGGTGACATCGCTGGAAGCGGCGATCGCCCGCCTGCGTGGCGATCCGCAACGCGTGCGCCTCCTGGTGCAGGCGGACATCCAGCTCGCCGTCGCGCACACCGCGCTCGATCACACGGCCCAGGCCGTGCAGGCCCTGGC